>JALRLM010000243.1 GCA_023254435.1 Hydrocarboniphaga sp. | reverse complement strand
CGTTTGCTGGATGAAGGGGCGACCGTGCCCTTCATCGCGCGCTATCGCAAGGAAGTGACGGGCGGGCTCGACGATACGCAGCTGCGTAATCTCGAGGAGCGCCTGGGCTATCTGCGCGAACTCGAGGATCGTCGCGCCGCGGTGCTCGATTCCATCCGCAGCCAGGGCAAGCTCGGCGACGAACTGGAGGCGAAAATCCAGGCCGCGACCACCAAGGCCGAGGTCGAGGACCTGTATCTGCCCTACAAGCCCAAGCGCCGCACGCGCGCCGAGATCGCGCGCGAGAACGGCCTGGGCCCGCTGGCCGAGAACCTGCTGGGCGATCGCACGCTGCTGCCGCAGGAAGTGGCGCAGGCCTACGTCAACGACAAGGTCGCCGACGTCAAGGCCGCGCTCGACGGTGCACGCGACATCCTCATGGAGCGCTTTGCCGAGAACGCCGATCTGCTGGGCCGCCTGCGCCAGTATCTGCGCGCGCAGGCGCAGCTGCGTTCGCGCGTCATCGACGGCAAGCAGGAGGCCGGCGCGAAGTTCTCGGACTACTTCGACCACGTCGAGCCCTGGAACAAGGTGGCGAGCCATCGTGCGCTGGCGATGATGCGTGGCCGCAACGAAGACGTGCTCATGCTCGAGATCGAAACCGACGTCGACAGCACGGCGCCGGTCAAGCCCGTGGAGCAGCTGATCGCCGACGCCGAAGGCGTCAAGCCGGCGCGCGGCGCCTGCGATGCCTGGCTCATGGACGTGGCGCGCTGGACCTGGCGCGTGAAGCTGTCGGTGAGCCTGTCGGTCGATCTCATGATGGAGCTGCGCGGCAAGGCCGAAGAAGAAGCCATCGACGTGTTCGCGCGCAACCTCAAAGACCTGCTGCTGGCCGCGCCGGCCGGTTCGCGCGCCACCATCGGGCTCGATCCGGGCATTCGCACGGGCGTGAAGGTGGCCGTGGTCGACGGCACCGGCAAGCTGCTCGATACCGCCACGGTCTATCCGTTTCAGCCGCGCAACGACGTGCGCGGCGCGCAGGCCGAGATCGCGCGTCTGATCAAGAAGCACGATGCACAACTGATCGCCATCGGCAACGGCACCGCGAGTCGCGAGACCGAAAAGCTCGTCATGGACCTGTTGCCGCTGTTGCCCGAACCGCGTCCGCGCAAGGTCGTGGTCAGCGAGGCCGGTGCCTCGGTGTATTCGGCCTCCGCCGCGGCCGCTGCGGAGTTTCCGAACCTGGACGTGTCGCTACGCGGAGCGGTGTCGATCGCGCGCCGCCTGCAGGACCCGCTGGCCGAACTCGTCAAGATCGATCCGAAGTCCATCGGCGTGGGCCAGTACCAGCACGACGTCGATCAGTATCGCTTGTCGAAGGCGCTCGATGCCGTGGTCGAGGACGCCGTGAACGCGGTGGGCGTCGACCTCAACACCGCCTCGGCCTCGCTGCTCGCGCGCGTGTCGGGCGTGGGCACTTCGCTGGCCGATGCCATCGTGTTTCATCGCGATCGCGAAGGCGCGTTCCGCTCTCGCAAGCAGCTGCTTGACGTGACGCGCCTGGGCCCGAAAACCTTCGAGCAGTGCGCGGGCTTTCTGCGCATCCGCGACGGCGAGGAGCCGCTCGATGCCTCGGCCGTGCATCCCGAGGCTTACGAAGTGGCGCGCCGCATCGTGAAGGCCTGCGGCCGCGATCTGCGCGCGCTCATGGGCGACAGCGCCGCGCTCAAGAAGCTCGACGCCAAGCAGTTCGCCGACGAGCGCTTCGGCCTGCCGACGGTGCGCGACATCCTGAGCGAACTCGAAAAGCCGGGCCGCGATCCGCGACCGGAATTCCGCACCGCGAGCTTTGCCGACGGCATCAACGAAGTGAAGGACCTGAAGCCCGGCATGGTGCTCGAAGGCACGGTGACCAACGTCGCGGCCTTCGGTGCCTTCGTCGACATCGGCGTGCATCAGGACGGCCTCGTGCACGTGTCGCAATTGGCCGACAAGTTCGTGAAGAACCCTTACGACGTGGTGAAGGCCGGCGACATCGTCAAGGTGCGCGTGGTCGATGTGGATCTGAAGCGGCAGCGCATCGCGCTGTCGATGCGCAAGGATGATGGCAGTGCGTCGATGCCGCGCTCGTCTTCAGCGGCCGATGCACCGTCGTCGCGCGATCGGCGGGGTTCGCCGTCTTCGAAGGGCAAGCAGCAGGAGGTGCGGCAGCCGAGTGCTTTGGGGGCGGCCTTGTTCGAGGCGCTGAAGAAGTAGTTTTTGTTGGGGCTGATCGCTCTGGCTTGTTGTGCTTTGCGAGTGCCTACGCCTCGCCGGCGGGGCCCTACTTTCTTGCTCGTGCAAGATAAGCAGGCAAAGAAGCAGGCCCCTGAAGTCCGCGCCTCTCGCGATGAGGCCGCGAGAGGTTCCCGCCCGAATCAACGTGCTCGGGGGGCGGCTCGACGCGACATCGTGTCGCGACGAGCCTCAAGCGGCCATCCGTGGCCGCTTGACCCACTGCGCGCGCCGCTTCGGCCGGCGCTGCCAAGGGGGGCGTTGACTGGCTCGCTTCGCATCGCGGTTGGAAAAGCGCCCTCGCTATTACGGAATCACTTTCCTTCGCTTCAGGTCATCGAAGATGTTCTTGAACATCGCTTCGGTATCGACGTAGTCGTGAAAGCCGTAGCGTCTTGCCTTGCTGCCGTCGGCAAAGAAATCGTAGTTCCACGAGAACACGAAGTCGCCGAAGGCCCAGGACGACAGCTCGTTCCAGTGGTGCGCGGCCAGGCCGTGACGCTCGCGCATCGCGTTCCATAGCGGCTCCTTGTCGGCCATGACGCTGGCGAGGGACATCGGCAGCGGCGGCGCGACGTCGAGCGCAAAGTGCTGCGCGATGCGCGGCCACAACTGGTTCCAGCGGAACAGGTCGCCGTTGGCGATGTTGAAGGCCTGGTTGGCGCAGCGCGGTTCCGTCGCGGCCCAGACGGTGGCGCGGGCGAGCAGGCCGGCGTCGGTGACTTCCATCAGCGTGTCGTAGGCGCCGGGCTTGCCGGGAAAGCGCAGCGGCAGGCCGAGTTCCTTGCTGATCGCGGCGTAGACGCCGATCACCATGGCGAGGTTCATCGGATTGCCGAGCGCAAAGCCGCAGACCACGCTGGGGCGAATCGCCGACCAGCTCCAGTTGCGGCCACGCTGAGCGACTTCCAGAAAACGCTGCTGGTCGACGTTGAATTCGGGCGGCATGTGGCCCGGGTCGTCTTCGCGCGCCGGCGTCTTGAACGGACCCAGGTGCGCACCGTAGACCTTGTAGCCCTGCATCAGGCTCACGTGCTGCAGGTCGTCGGCGACACCGTCGATGGTCTGCACCACGTTGCGCAGCATGCGCAGATTGGGCTCCACGAGTTCGGCCCAGGTGGGGCGATCCTGGTAGGCGGCGTAGAACACGTGGGTGACGTCGCGCATCGTCGCGAGCTTGTTGCGTGTGTTGTCGGCGTCGAGCAGGTCGACACCGATGTGGCGCAGCTTCGGCGCATCATCGCCGCCGCGTCGCGACAGCCCCACGATCTGCCAGTCGTCGAGCCTGCGCAGATGCTCGATGAGATTGCGCCCGATCACGCCCTGCGCGCCGACGACGAGTGCGGTCTTTGGCGTGCCCATGGCTCAGGCCTCCAGTGCGGCGGCACGATCGGCGCGTGGTGCGCGCAGGCCGATCCAGGCCGTGGCCAGCGCCGCCAGCGGCATCAGCGCGCCGACCCAGGGCAGCGCGGCCAGGCCCAGGCCGTGATCGAGCGTGGCGCCGCCCAGCCAGGCGCCCAGTGCGTTGCCGAGATTGAAGGCGCCGATGTTGAAGCTCGACGCCAGGCTCTGGCCGGCACCCTGGGCTTTCTCCAGCACCCACATCTGCAGCGGCGGCACGGTGGCGAAGGCGCTTGCGCCGAGCAGTCCGACGAAGATCGCGGTCAGCGCCGCGTGATGCACGACCAGCGTCATCAGGCCCAGGACCAGCGTGAGCAGCAGCAGCGAGCCCAGCAGCGTCGGCCCCAGGTGGCGGTCGGCGAACCGGCCGCCCAGCAGGTTGCCGATCACCAGGCCGCCGCCGAACACGAGCAGGATCGGCGACACCGCCGCGTCCGAAAACCCCGTGAGCTGCGTGAGCAATGGCGCGATGTAGGTGAACACCACGAACACGCCGCCGAAGCCCAGCACGGTGGCGAGCAGGCCCAGCAGCACGGGTGGGCGCATGAGTGCGCGCAGGTCGGCGCGCCAGTCGCCGGCCTCGGGCTGGCTGGCATCGCGCGGCAGCAGCGCGGCGATCACCGCCATGGCGAGCAGGCCCACGACCGCCACGGCCCAGAACGTGGCGCGCCAGCCTTGCATCTGGCCCAGCCAGGTGCCGAAGGGCACGCCAAGCACGTTGGCCACGGTCAGGCCCGTGAACATGATGGCGATGGCCGAGGCCCGCTGCTGCGGCGCCACCAGCTGCGTCGCCACCACCGAGCCGACGCCGAAGAACGTGCCATGTGCGAACGAGGTCAGCACGCGCGCGGCCAGCAGCGTCGCGTAGTCGGGCGCCAGTGCGCAGGCCAGGTTGCCCAGCGTGAACACGGCCATCAGCGCGATCAGCGTGGCCTTGCGCGGCCAGCGCGCCGTCCACACCGTCATCAGCGGCGCGCCCACCATGACGCCCAACGCGTAGCCGCTGATCAGCACGCCGGCGGCGGGCAGCGAGACACCGAAATCGGTGGAGACCTGCATGAGCAGGCCCATGATCACGAATTCGGTCACGCCGATGCCGAAGGCGCCGATGGTCAGCGCATAGAGCGCCAGCGGTAGGGATCTAGAGTTTGCAGCGGACATCGCCAGCTCCGGCGGATTGCGGGGCTGGCTACGATGCGGGCACGGTCGATTGATGATAAGAATGCGCTCAGGAAGCATAATCGTGCATCCAATGCACGAATGGAGAGGCGCGGGGGACATGGACAATCGCACCGGAGAGATCGAGGCCTTCCTGCGTAGCGTCGACGCCGGCAGCTTCGCCGCCGCGGCCCTGCAGCTGCGGCAGACGCCGTCGGCCGTGAGCCGCGCCGTCGCCCGGCTGGAATCACGCCTGGGCGTGCGCCTGCTGCAGCGGAGTACGCGCGCGCTCACGCTGACGCCCGAGGGCGAGGCCTATCGGCAGCGCGCGCAGTCCATCCTGCACGATCTCGACGAACTGGAAGCCAGCTTCACGGCCGATCGCGCCGAGCCGCGCGGCCGCCTGCGACTCAACACCTCGGTGCCGTTCGGCCTGCATCGCGTGCTGCCGGTGCTGCCGCAGTTTCTGCAGCGCTACCCCAAGGTCACGGTCGACATCTCGCTCAACGATGCGCTGGTGAATCTGGTCGACGAGCGCACCGACATCGCCATTCGCCACGGGCCGCTGCGCGATTCCAGCCTGCGCGCGCGCAGGCTCGGCAGCAGCCGCTGGATCATCGCGGCTTCGCCCGACTATCTGGTGCGTCACGGCACGCCGAAGCAGCCTGCCGATCTGGAGTCGCACAACTGCCTCAACTTCAACTTTCGCCGGGCCATCGAAGGCTGGAGCTTTCGAGTGGACGGCGCGCTGCAGCAGCGCCAGGTGAGCGGCAACTTCTACGGCAACTCGGGCGAGGCGCTGCGCATCATGGCGGTGGGCGGCGCCGGCATCGTGCGGCTGGCGCATTTTCTGCTCGCGGCCGACATCGCGGCGGGGCGCTTGCTGCCGATCCTGGGGTCCTGCCACGACGGCGACACCGAAGACATCCATGCGCTGTACCTGGGCCAGGGGCGGCCGTCGGCACGCGTGCGCGCGATGCTCGATTTCCTGGTCGAGCAAGCCTCGGTCACGGAATAAGGAATGCGACATTTGTCCTTATTGTTGACAGTTAAGCGACAAATGGCATGATAGAGGCATGAAGCTCAAGCGTATCGACCAATACACGGAAGCCGATCTGGCGGCGCCGCAGGGCATCGCCGATGCGCCGGCCCGCGCCTACGGCATTGGCGAGCATGCTGCGTCCCCGCAATCCGCCGGCGCCGATTGGGTGTTGCGCCGCAACGCCGTGGGCCTGCGCCAGGCTTTCGCCATCGCCGAAGCCTGGGAGCTGCCGCAAACCGCGCTGGGCACCCTGCTGGGTACGGTGCCGCGCAGCCTGCAGCGCTGGCGCCAGCAGGTCGAAGCGGGCGAGGGCCTGGGTCTGTCGCCCGACACCGTCGAGCGCCTGAGCTATCTGCTCGGCATCTGGAAGGCCCTGGGCATCCTGCTGCCGACGCCTGCCAATCGCCTGCTGTGGCTGCGCAACGCCAACAGCGATGCGCCATTCAACGGCCAGGCGCCGCTGACTCGCTTGCTGGCCGGGCAGGTGGCTGATCTCTACGTGGTGCGCCATTACCTGGACGGCGCGCGCGGCTGAGCGGGCTTGCCGACTCTTGGACGAGATCGACTACGCCGCCCTGCGCACGCGACGCATCGCCGGCGACGTACACCGCATCGTGCCGAGCCGCTTTCCGACCGCGCTGCTGTTCGACGCCGCGCATAACGAAGACGAGTTGCTGATGCTGGCCGAGCTCGAAGGCCTGACCAACGATCGCCTGCGCCAGGAGCTGGGCCAGATCGCGCTGGTGCCTCCGGGCGAAGGGCTCTACGGACCCGGTGCCACGCCGGTGATGGCGGCGTTCTGCCATCCCGCGCCTTCGCGGTTCACCGACGGTCGCCAGGGCGCCTACTACGCGGGCCTGTCGGAACAGACCGCCATCCTGGAAACGGTGTATCACCGCGAGCGCTTCATGCGTGCGGCGCAGCTGCCGGCCGAGCGGCTGGAGATGCGCTGCTACGTCAGCCGCCTGACGCAGAACATGACGCTGCTGCCGAGTGCCCAGCGCGACCGCCTGCTGCATCCGGACGACTACGGTGCTGCACAGCGCTTCGGTGCCGAACTGCGCAGGCGCGGCGCCTGGGGCATTTTCTACAACAGCGTGCGCGACTCACCGGAAGGCCGCTGCGTGGCAGTGCTGAGGCCGCGTGCGCTGCAGCCCGTGCGCCAGTCCTCGCACTTTCGCTACTGGTGGAACGGCGACGGTATCGAGCGCATCGAGAAGATCGAAAGCTACGCGGTCGGCCGTTGAGCGCCGGATGCGTCCGCGGCGCGCAAGCGAGTAAGCTGCCCGCGTCAGCCAGGGAAAGCCGATGACGACATCGAAATCCACGACCGGAGCCCGTGCCGGCGCTCGCGCCGCCGCCGTGCGGGACGCCGAGCTGCGCCTGCGCCCGATGACGATGCCGACGCCACCCGCCACGGCCTCGGCGGCCGAGGAACGCGCCTGGGCGCTGCTGATCCGCCAATCCTGGCTGCGCTGCCGCAGCCAGTTCGCGCTGCGCCCCGACGTGCGCCGCGATCCCAGCGTCATGGGCATCGACGAGATTCGCCGCCGTCGCCGCCAGCTCGGCGCGCTGTTCGAGATCGCCGCGCTGGAGATGCAGGCCCTGCATCGCAGCCTCGCCGCGCCGGCCGGGCTCACGCTGACCGATTCCGACGGCGTCATCCTGTACTACCACGGCACGCCCGCGTTCACGCGCCAGGCCCAGCGTGCCGGCATGCGCGAAGGCGCGGTGTGGACCGAGGCCGAGGTCGGCACCAACGGCATCGGCACCTGCCTGGCCGCGCACGCGCCCGTGCTGATCCGGCACGAGGAACATTTCCTGCGCCAGAACGCCGCGCTGGTCTGCTGTGCCGCGCCGGTCCGCGACGGCGCCGGGCGGGTGGTGGCGGTGCTGAACCTGTCCTGCGATCAGGGCGAATCGGCGGCCGCCACGCTGGCGCTGGTCTCGCAGACCGCGCGCTCCATCGAGACCCACGCCCTGCTGCAACAGGCGGCCGAGCGCTACGCCATCCGCCTGCATGCGCATCCCGCGCTGGTGACCAGTGCCTCGGGCGCGCCATTTTGTTCAGCTGAATTAAGCAGTTAGGTATTTATCCTGGCTGCTTATTTTTTTAGTGCAGCACCGTGTGAGAATCTGTGTGAGAAATTTGAGTTATCTGCTCAAATACTTTCATTTCCAGCCATAAGAAAT
>JALRLM010000169.1 GCA_023254435.1 Hydrocarboniphaga sp. | reverse complement strand
TTTCTGTGCTTCAACTCATCAGCTGGGGCAGTGTGTTTTACGGCTTCGCTTTGTTCATGGAGCCACTTGAACAAGCCTTGGGCATGAGCCGTGCTGAATCGTCGCTGGGCTTTAGCTTGATGTTGTTGGCCGAAGGCACGGTGATCGCCGAAGGCGCGCCGCAGGAACTGCTGCAGAACGAGACCGTGCGCAAGGTTTACCTGGGCGAGCAGTTCCGGCTCTAGCCGCCTGTAGCATGCAGGCTGACGGTGGCGCAGTCGTGCGCCATGAGCGATGCGGGGAGGGGAGCCGGCAGGCGTGGGACGATGCGCTAAGCGCTTGTCCGTAAGGCGGACTTCCGCAGTCAGGCGCTGCCTAATGCCGGAGTATGCACAGGCCTACTGCCTTCGTCTAGCCCTCTTGATGCAAGGTTCGTACCCGCGTATAGAATGGGCCATGGACTTCAAAATGCGCTCACTCAGGGATACGGCTTAAGCATGAAGCAGTCGCTTTCATTGCGAGCCGGAATGGCTCTGACGATGACGCCTGCGTTGCAGCAGGCCATTCGTCTGTTGCAGCTCTCGAGTCTGGATCTGCAGATGGAAATCCAGCAGGCCCTGGATTCCAACGTGATGCTGGAAATGGATTCCGAGGCGCCCGAATGGGACGCTGCCGAACCCGCGTCCGAAGTCGCCGAGGCCGAGGTGGGCGAGCTGGCCGAAGTCACGGCCAGTGATTCGATCCCCGAGGACATGCCCGTCGACGCCGACTGGCAAGACGTGTTCGACGACTATGCGCCCTCGTCGGGCGGCAGCACCGACGACGAAGGTCTGCAGGATTATCTGCAGGCCAACCTGCGCAGCAGCGCGACGCTGCAGGAGCATCTGATCCAGCAGGCGCAGCTGATGCCGGTGGACGCGCTCGAAGCCGAGATCGCCGCCCACCTGATCGACGGTATCAACGAAGACGGTTACCTCGAAGACTGGCCGGGCCTGTGCGTGCGCCTGGAAGCCGAACTCAACGTCACACCCGAAAAGGTCGAGGCGGTGCTGCGCAAGGTGCAGGACCTCGATCCGGCCGGCGTCGCCGCTCGCGATCTGGCCGAATGCCTGCGCCTGCAGTTGCTGCAGATGTCGCCCGATACGCCGGCGCTGCCGGCCGCGCTCAAGATCGTCGACGGGCATCTGCTGCTGCTCGCACGCCGCGACGAGAACGGCCTGCGTCGTGCCACCGGCCTCGACATTCCGCAGATTCGCCAGGCGGCGGCGCTGATCCGCAACCTGCAGCCGCATCCGGGCCGTCCGTTCCAGGCCCACGAATCCGATTACCTGCGTCCCGACGTCATCGTCGCGAAGAAGAGCGGCCGCTGGCGCGTGTCGCTGAACCCCGAGCACACGCCGCGCCTGCGCATCAATTCGCACTATCAGGGCTTCATCCGTCGCGCCGACCAGTCGCGCGACCAGTTGACGCTCAAGAACCACCTGCAGGAAGCGCGTTATTTCATCAACAGTCTCGAATCACGGAACGAGACCATCCTGCGCGTGTCCCAATGCATAGTGGAAGAACAACGCGCCTTTCTCGAATACGGTGAAGAAGCCATGCGGCCGCTGGTGCTGCGTGACGTGGCCGAGCAGCTCGGCATCCACGAATCCACCGTCTCGCGCGCCACCGCCAACAAGTACATGCTGACGCCGCGCGGCCTGTACGAGCTCAAGTATTTCTTCTCGAGTCACGTTCAAACCACGCAAGGAGGTGTCTGCTCTGCAACCGCCATCCAGGCCATGATCAAGCGCATGGTCGGTGGTGAGGATCCCGCGAGGCCGCTCTCCGATTCCACTCTGGCCGACCTGCTGCTCAAGGAAGGCATTCAAGTGGCACGCAGGACGGTCGCTAAATATCGTGAGGCCCTCAACATCCCGCCATCCCATGAGCGCAAAGCCGTAGCCTGATTTCGTTGTCTCCGCCGGCGGCGGAGGCCGTCGACGGGTGCTACCTCAAAGGACCAATGTCGGTCCGTTTTTTAGGAGTTGCCCACGATGAACCTGAACATCTCCGGCCACCACCTCGATCTGACGCCGCCGCTGCGTGAGTACGTCACGACCAAGCTCAAGCGCATCGAGCGTCACTTCGACCACCTCATCAATGCCGATGTGGTGCTCTCGGTCGAAAAGCTCCGACATAAGGCCGAAGCCACGGTTCACGCCAGCGGTGCCGACCTGCATGCAGAGGCCACAGTCGAAGACAATATGTACGCGGCCATCGATTCGCTGATGGACAAGCTCGATCAGCAGACCCGTCGCCACAAGGAAAAGCTGCGCGACCATCACGTCAAGCTCGCTGCCAAGCGCATGCCGCTGCAGTAGTCCATCGCCTTCGCTCCCGATCGCAGGGAGCCCCGAAACCCCGCCGCGGTCATCGCGGCGGGGTTTCGCGTTTATAGAGGGTGTGCGGGTCGCGTGGGCAAAATGTAGCCGGCGTGGCAGTTCAGTTAGAATCCCGCGATTCCACTGGAGACCGAATCGATGAAATTGAGCGAGATTCTGAGCGCGGACCGCGTTTCTCATGGCGCGACGCTGAGCAGCAAGAAAAAAGCGCTCGAAGAACTCTCGGCTCTGCTGTCCAAGGGCACCGGTACGCTGACCTCGTCGGAGGTCTTCACCGCACTGACAGGCCGCGAAAAGCTCGGCAGCACCGGGCTGGGCCATGGCGTCGCCATTCCGCACGGCCGCATGGCCGGCGTCGATTCCAGCGTGGGCGCTTTCATGCGGCTCAAGCAGCCGGTGGAGTACGACGCGCACGACGGCAATCCGGTCGATCTCGTGTTCGGCCTGCTGGTGCCGCAAACCGCTACCGAAGCGCATCTGAAGCATCTGGCCGCGATCGCGGAAATGTTTTCGGACGAAGAATTCTGCGCCAAGCTGCGCGCTGCCAGCGACGACAAGGCCCTGTACGCGCTGCTGTCGACCTACAGCGCGGACTGATCCGCTTTTTTTCGCGCCGCGACAAGGACCCTCGATCCCCAGTGCCATGAGCGCCGACGCAGCGTCCACGGTCACGCTGCACGGGGTCTTTCTGCAGATCTTCGATCTGGGTGTGCTGATCGCCGGCGACAGCGGGCTTGGCAAGAGCGAGCTGGCTTTGGAACTGCTCTCGCGCGGCCATCGCCTGGTGGCCGACGATGCCGCCGAGTTCACTCTTGAGAACGGTCGGCCGATCGGGCGTTGTCCGGCTTTGCTGTGTGGCTTCCTGGAAGTGCGCGGCCTGGGCATTCTCAATATCGAGCGCATGTTCGGTGCCCAGTCGCTGACGCCCAGCCATGCTCTGGACCTGGTGCTGCGCCTGCTGCTGCCGGTCGACGTCGCGGAATTGTCCGACCGTATCCATGGCCAGAGCCGCGCGCGTCCGCTGCTGGGCGTCGAGGTGCCCGAGATCGCGCTGCCGATCCGGCTCGGCCACAATCTGTCGGCCCTGGCCGAGGCGGCTTGCCGCAATCAGATGCTCAAACGCGACGGTTACGATGCGGCCGAGGATTTCGTGCTCCGCCAGCGCCTGGCGATCGACAACGGAGGCGCTTGATGAAACTGGTGATCGTCAGCGGGCTTTCGGGCGCGGGCAAGACCGTGGCGCTCAAGCAGTTCGAGGATCTGGGCTGGTACTGCATCGACAACATTCCGCTCGCGCTGATCGAGCCGATGATGCGCCGTGCCTTGTCCAAGCGCGCCGGCAAGCGCTACGAGCGCCTGGCGCTGGGCATCGATGCGCGTGAAACCGCCGCGCAGATCCGCCGCTTTCCGAACTACCTCACGCGCCTGCGAGCCAAGGGCGTCGACGTGCAGGTGCTGTTCCTGACCGCGCAGGACGAGGTGCTGCTGCGCCGCTACAGCGAGACGCGGCGCAAGCATCCGCTGTCGAGCGGCAAGCTGTCGCTGCTCGAGGCCGTGCGCAAGGAGCGCCAGTTGCTGCAGCCGATCGCCAACTTCGTCGAAGAGCCGCTCGATACCTCGCACATGAACCTGCACGAACTGCGCGAGGCGGTCTACCAACGCATTTCCGAAGCCGTGGCCGGCCAGCTGTCGGTGCTGTTCCTGTCCTTCGGGTTCAAGAACGGCACGCCGGCCGGCGTCGACTACCTGTTCGACGTGCGCTGCCTGCCCAATCCGCATTGGGAGCCCGGTCTTCGCAAGCTCACGGGCCGAGACGCCAAGGTCGGCGAATGGCTCAAGAGCCATACGCCGGTGACGGCGATGATCCACGACGTGCAGGGCTTTCTCGAAACCTGGCTGCCGGCCTTCCGAGCCCAGGATCGCGCCTATCTGACCATTGCCATCGGCTGTACCGGCGGTCAGCATCGCAGCGTCTACATCGTGGAGCGGCTTGCGGAGCATTTTCGCGAGCGCCTGGATCAGGTCATGCACAAGCACCGAGATCTGCCTTGAGCCTGGGGTTGCTGCTGATTACGCACGGCAAGCTCGGGCATCTGATGCTCGAGACCATGAGCGACATGCTCGGCAGTCTGCCCTTGCCCTGTGACGTGCTCGAAGTGCGCCGCGTGCAGGCCACCGACGTGCTGCTGCGCCAGGGCTTGCGCATGATCGAGCGGCTCGACCAAGGCCAGGGCGTATTGCTGCTGACCGATCTCTACGGTTCGACGCCGGGCAACATCGCCGATCGACTCGCCGCGCAGGCGCCGAACACGCAGGTCGTCGCGGGGGTCAACCTGCCGATGCTCGTGCGCGTCTTTAATTATCCGACGCTGTCGCTGGCCGCCATGGCGAGCACGGCCGTCGAAGGCGGGCAGAAGGGGATCGCCCTGTGTCCACGCATCGCATACCAGGAGAAGTAAGTGGAACGGACGGTCGAAATCGTCAATCGGCTCGGGCTGCATGCCCGGGCGGCCGCCAAGCTGGTGACGCTGGCGTCCAAGTTCGCTGCCGACGTGCGCGTGCGCAAGGAGCAGCGCGAGGTCAGCGGCAAGAGCATCATGGGCGTGATGATGCTGGCGGCCGCTCAAGGCAGCCAGATCACGCTGATCGCCGAGGGCGCCGACGAGGTCGCTGCGCTCGACGAGTTGGCCGAACTGATCGCCAACCGCTTCGGCGAGGAGGCCTGAGCCGCGCATGAGTCTCTGGCTTTCCGGCATCGGGGTTTCTCGCGGCGTGGCCATCGGTCGCGTGCAGAAGCTGCATGCGGGCGATTTCGAGATTCCCGAAAACACGCTCGATCCCGCCGATGTCGAGGGCGAGGTGGTGCGCTTCTACGGCGCGCAGCGACGTGCCAAGGAGCAGCTGCGCGAAGTGCGCGCCAAGATTCCGCTCGGCACGCCGGGCGACATTGCGGCTTTCATCGATACGCATCTCCTGATGATGGACGACCGCTCGATCACCGAGTCCACGGTCGCGCAGATTCGTAGCCAGCGCTGCAATGCCGAGCAGGCCCTGTGCCGGGCACGCGATGCGCTGGTCGCCGTCTTCGAGCAGATGGAAGACCCGTATCTGCGTACGCGTCGCGATGACGTGGAGCACGTTTGTACGCGCATCCTGCGTGTGCTGCTCAAGATGGACCGGCCGCTGGCCGGCAAGAGCGATGCGATCAGCGAACCCACGGTGATCGTCTCGGACGACATCACCCCGGCCGACATCATCCTGCTCGCGCAGCAGTCGGTGGTCGCCTTCGTCACCGAATACGGCGGCCCCTTGTCGCACACGGCGATTCTGGCGCGCAGCCTGGGCATACCGGCCGTGGTCGGCCTGCACGGCGCGCGTCGCCTGCTGCGCGAGGGCGAGCAGCTCATCGTCGATGGCGAGCCCGGCCACGTGCTGGCCGATCCCGAAGCGATGGCGCTGGCGTTCTACCGCCGGCGTCAGCGCCAGCAGGTGCAGGATCGCAAGCGGCTGATCCTGCTGCGCGACATGCCAGCCGAGTCGCGCGACGGCGTTCGCGTGCACCTGCTGGCCAACATCGAGCTGCCCGAGGATGCGGCGGTGGCGGCGTCCAATGGCGCCGAGGGCGTCGGACTCTACCGCACCGAGTTCCTGTTCATGAATCGCAAGGACCAGCCCAGCGAGGACGAGCAGTACGAGGCCTATGCGCGCGTGGTCTCGGCCGTGAAAGGGCCGATCACGATCCGCACGCTGGACCTGGGCGCCGACAAGCAGGTGGATTCGGGCCGCAACCAGGGGCCGACGCCGAATAATCCGGCGCTGGGCCTGCGCGCGATCCGCCTGTGTCTCAAGGACCATGAGATGTTCCGCACCCAGCTGCGGGCGCTGCTGCGGGCTTCGGTGCACGGGCAGATGAAGATCATGCTGCCGATGATTTCGTCGCTGAGCGAATTCCGCCAGGCCGCGGCGCTGATCCAGGGCTGCCGCGATGAGCTGGCCGCGCAGGGTGTGGCGATGGCCGGGCACACGCCGGTCGGCGCGATGGTGGAAGTGCCGGCCGCGGCGATCGCCGCCCGCATGATCGCGCGGCAGGCGCGGTTCTTTTCGATCGGCACCAACGACCTGATCCAGTACACGCTGGCCATCGACCGCGTCGAC
>JALRLM010000130.1 GCA_023254435.1 Hydrocarboniphaga sp. | reverse complement strand
TCGCAGGGTCGGCACGCGCTGATCGCGGCGCCCACGGGTTCGGGCAAGACGCTGGCGGCCTTCCTGGCGGCGATCAACGATCTGGTCGAGGAAGGGCTCGACCAGCCGCTGCAGGATCGCGTCTATGTCCTCTATGTCTCGCCGCTCAAGGCGCTGTCGAACGACATCCAGAAGAACCTGCAGGAGCCGCTGTCGGGCATCCGGGCGCAGCTGATCGACATGGGCCTGCCCGACGTGGGCATACGCGACGCCGTTCGCACCGGCGACACGCCGGCGGTGGAGCGCGAGCGCATGCGCAAGCTGCCGCCGCACATCCTGGTCACCACGCCGGAGTCCTTGTTCATTCTGGTCAGCTCGCAGGCCGGTCGCGACATGCTGCGCGGTGTGCGCAGCGTGATCGTGGACGAACTCCACGCCGTCGCCGGCGGCAAGCGGGGTGCGCACCTGATGCTGGCGCTGGAGCGGCTGGAAGCGCTCGGCGAGGCCCCGTTCGCACGCATCGGCCTGTCGGCCACGGTCAAGCCGCTGGAGGCGATCGCGCGCTACCTGATCGGCGGGCGCGAGACGCCGGTCACCATCGTCGACACCGGGCATGTGCGCGAGCGCGACCTGGCGATGGAGATTCCGCGTTCGCCGCTTACGGCGGTGATGTCCAACGAAGTCTGGGGCGAAACTTACGATCGCCTGGCGGAGCTCGTTGCCGCACACAAGACCACGCTGATCTTCGTCAACCAGCGCCGTATCGCCGAGCGCACGGCGCGGCATCTGGCCGAGCGTATCGGTGAGGAACACGTCACCTCGCACCACGGCAGCCTGTCGCGTGAACATCGGCTTCGGGCCGAGCAGCAGCTCAAGAAGGGCGAGCTCAAGGCGCTGGTGGCGACCAGCTCGCTGGAGCTTGGTATCGATATCGGCGACATCGATCTGGTCTGCCAGCTCGGCTCGCCGCGTGCGATCAACGCATTTCTGCAGCGCGTGGGTCGAGCCGGCCACGCCATCGGCGCGATTCCCAAGGGACGCCTGTTTCCGCTCACGCAGGACGATCTGCTCGAATGCACGGCGCTGCTCGGCGCGGTGCAGCAGGGCGAACTCGATCGCATCCGCCTGCCGAAGCAGCCGCTCGACGTGCTGGCGCAGCAGATCGTGGCCGAGGTGGCCTGCGGCGAGTGGGGCGTCGACGACTTGCATGCGCTGATGCGCAGGGCCGATCCGTATCGGGATCTGTCGCTGATCGAATTCGAGCAGGTGGTCCAGATGCTCGCCGACGGCTACATCACGCGCCGTGGCCGGCGCGGTGCCTATCTGCACTACGATGCCGTCAACCGCCGCTTGCGTGCGCGTCCCGGCGCCAAGCTTGCCGCGGTCATGAATGCGGGCACGATTCCCGATCAGTTCGACTATGACGTGGTGCTGCAGCCCGAAGGCCATCGCATCGGCACGCTCAACGAGGACTTTGCTTTCGAAAGCATGTCGGGCGACATCTTTCAGCTCGGCAATACCTCGTATCGCGTCCTCAAGGTCGAAACATCGCGTGTGCTGGTCGAGGACGCCAAGGGCTTGCCGCCCAGCATTCCGTTCTGGTTCGGCGAGTCGCCCGGGCGTACCGACGAGCTCAGCCTGTCGGTGTCGCAGCTCAATACGCAAGCGCAGGCCCTGCTTGAGCACAGCCCGGATGCCGGGCTGCGCTGGCTGACGCAGGATATCGGGCTCGAGGCCGCCGCTGCTCAGCAGCTGGTCGATTACTGGGGCGCGTCGCTGGTGATGCTCGGCGCGCTGCCCAGCGATCGCTGCGTGATCTTCGAGCGCTTCTTCGACGAAGTGGGCGACACGCATCTGGTGATTCACTCACCGTTCGGTTCGCGCATCAATCGCGCCTGGGGTCTGGCGCTGCGCAAGCGTTTCTGTCGCACGTTCAATTTCGAGCTGCAGGCGAGCGCACTCGAAGACAGCATCGTGTTGTCGCTGGGGCCGACACACAGCTTCCCGCTCGATACCGTGCAGCACTACCTGAAGTCGGCGACGGCGCGCGAAGTGTTGATACAAGCGCTGCTCGATGCGCCGATGTTCGGCACCCGGTGGCGCTGGAACGCCACGATTGCGCTGGCGATCCGTCGCATGAACGGCGGCAAGCGCGTGCCGCCGCAGTTCCAGCGTTCGGACTCAGAGGATCTGCTCACGCTGGTATTCCCCGATCAGGTGGCCTGCGCCGAAAACCTGAGCGGCGAGCGCCAGATTCCCGATCATCCGCTGGTGCGGCAAACCATCGACGATTGCCTGCGCGAGACCATGGACATCGACGGCTTCGAGCGCGTGCTGGCGCGCATGGAGGCGGGCGAGATTCGCGTGGTCTGCCGCGATCTGGCGTCGCCGTCTCCCTTGTCGCAGGCCATCCTCAACGCCAAGCCCTCGGCTTTTCTCGACGATGGCGATGCCGAGGAGCGGCGCACGCGTGCTCTGGCGATGCAGCCGCTCATGGATCTGCCGACGGCCGAACGCCTGGCGCGACTCGATCCCGAAGTCATCGAGCGCGTGCGATCCGAGGTCTGGCCGCTGATGCGCAATGCAGACGAGCTGCACGATGCGCTCGTGGTGCACGGATTCATGCTCGAAGGTGAATTGCTGCACGCGCGTGCCAATGCCGCCGGCTCCTTCGACGAGCGCGCCTGGCCCGGGCGGGCGTGGCTCGATGAGCTGATGTCGCAGAAGCGCATCACGCGGCTGGTGCCGGCCGGTGGCGAACCCTTATGGATCGCAGCCGAACGCTGGCACGAGTGTCGCGCGGTGTGGCCGGCGGCCCCGGTTGCTCCCGTCATCCAGGCCGTGACGGCGATCGAAGCTATGCAGGACATCGCCCTGCGCGAACTTCTGCGTAGTCGCCTCGAATTGCTCGGGCCGGTCGGGCTGCCGCAGATGGCGCGACCCCTGGGACTCGAGGTGCCGGTGATCGAAGCAGCCCTGCTCGCCCTCGAGGCGGAAGGTGCCATCGTGCGTGGCGACTTCGTCGGCGGCGTCGAAGCATGGTGCGATCGCCGCCTAATGGCGCGCATCAATCGGCAGACGCGCGATCAGCGTCGCTCCGAAGTGCAGGCCGTGCCGCCCGTGGCCTTCATGCGTTTCCTGTTCGCCTGGCACCGCCTGGCGGGCAGCGCCGCCGAGCAGCGGCATCAAGGTGACGGTGGACTGCTGGTCGCCCTGCAGCAGCTCGAAGGCTTTGCCAGCGCGACCGCATCATGGGAGGAGGATCTGCTGCCGGTTCGCGTGGACGAATACGGCCCGCTCATGCTCGATCGCCTCTGCGCGAGCGGGCGCATCGTCTGGCAGCGCCCTGCGACCGACGGCGAGAGCGGGCGTCGTCGCGGCGGCCCCGTGCGCGGAACACCCATCCTGTTCTGCGAGAGGGAGTTCCTGCCGACCTGGCAGGTCGCAGCCGAAGAGTCGGCCGAGGATCGAAAGCTGTCGTCGCGCGCCAGCCGCCTGCTCGAGACCTTGCAGCAGGGCGGGGCCAGCTTCTATTCGGACCTGCTCGCGGATAGTGGGCTGCTGGGGGCCGAGCTCGAGGAGGCCTTGGGCGAACTGGTGAGCCAGGGGTTGGTCAGCTGCGACAACTTTGCCGGACTGCGGGCGCTGACCATGAACAGCGACAAACGGGATCGACTGCGCCGGCACTTCGGGCGTGGCGATGTCGCGTTCGACGAGGCGGGACGCTGGGCACTCACGCGGATGCGTCGTAGGACACCGGCCGCCACGACCGCTTTGGCCGAGCCGAGGGTCGAACACATCGCACGCGTCCTGCTGCGTCGTTACGGCGTGGTGTTTCGCGCCCTGCTCGAACGAGAGACCGGACTGCCGCCGTGGCGGGACCTGCATTACGTCTACCGCCGTCTGGAGGCTCGCGGCGAAGTGCTCGGGGGGCGCTTCGTCAGCGGTTTTGCAGGCGAGCAGTTCGCGTTGGCCGAGGCGGCGGCGAGTCTGAGGCGCTTTGCGTCACCCAGGCCGGGGCAGGGCGCCGTGGAGCGGATCTGCATCGGCGCGGGGGATCCGCTCAATCTCGTCGGCGTCATCGTGCCCGGTGAGCGGGTGCCCCGGCTTGCCGGCAACCGCATCCTGTTTGAAGACGGCGTGCCGGTTGCCGTGCAGAGCGGCGGTGATACGCAGTATCTGAGGCCCGTAGATATCCACGATCAGTGGGAGATTCGCAATCTGATGCTGCGCCAGCGTCGGCCGATGAGCTATCTGGCAGCGCCTCGTCTAGCCCAGTGATCGGATTTGGGCCTGCAAACATTGGTCTGCACCCTCAGATGAACATCCGATGAAACTAAAAATCCTTTTAATTCATGCAATTGAAATATTCCTGCAAGTTGCTTGTTGACGCCCTTGGTGGTTTCCGTAGAATGCGCCTCCCTGGTGACGGCGACGCGGTTTGAAGCGAAGCTAAAGCCCTGATCTTTAACAGAATAAGCAAGTGATTTGTGTGGGTGCTCCT
>JALRLM010000089.1 GCA_023254435.1 Hydrocarboniphaga sp. | reverse complement strand
CAGCGGCGCCTTGGCGCCCTCGAACATGCCCGTGGAGATGTAGCTCGGGCACACCGTGGTGACCTTGACGTGCGCATGGCCGGCCTGCACCAGCTCCAGGCGCAGCGAATCGCTCCAGCCGATCGCCGCCCACTTCGATGCGCAGTAGACGCTCATGCGCGGATTGGCCACCGTGCCGGCGGCCGAGGCGATGTTGACGATGCGCGCTTCGCGGCGGCCGGCGATCATCGCCGGCAAAAAGGCGCGCGCGATGTACATGATGGCCAGCGTGTTGATGGCCATGGTCGGCCAGATGTCGCGGCGCGCGTCGTGCTCCCAGAAATACAGGCCGCGGATGATGCCGGCGTTGTTGAACAGCACGTCGATGTCGCCGATCTCGCGCTGCACCTGCGCCGCCGCCTGCTCGATGGCGTCGAGGCTGGAAACGTCGACCTTGTAGGCGAACACCACGCCGCCGGCGGCCTTGAGTTCGGTCACGGCCTTGTCGAGCGCATCCTGGTTGATGTCCCAGAGCACCACGGCGGAGGCCCGCTCGCGCACGGCCAGATCGGCATAGAGACGGCCCATGCCCATGGCGGCGCCGGTGATGAGCACTTTCCTGCCAGCTACGGTTTCCATCGTTTGCGGCTCCCTCGTGTCGAATGCGGTGGTCGTCCGTGGCGGCCCGGTCCGGCGGGCGGCGATGGCGAAGGACGATGAGGCCTGCGATCTCCGGTCGCAGGAGCCGGGGTCGGCGTTCCGACACCCGCCGGCTTCGAAGCCGGGGCACACCGTCGCCATGGTGGGATTGGCGCGCCGCGTTATGGTTCTGCGATCAGTGTAGACCTGCGCGACGGCGCCGCAATTGTCGGCAGCGCCACTACCCCGTCAGGTCCAGCGCCAGTCGCCGTCCAGCAGCGGCCGCAGCATCTGCAGCCGATGCTGGCGCTGCGCCTCGGCGTAGGGCCGGGCCGGATGACGACCCCAGACCGGCGCCGGCCAGGCCGCATCGCCGGCGTAGCGCACGATGTGGTGCAGGTGCAGCTGCGGCACCATGTTGCCCAGCGCGGCGACGTTGAGCTTGTCGCCACCGTAGGCCCGCATCAGCGCACGGCCCAGCGCCACCGATTCGCGCAGCAGCTGCAGCTGGTCGGCCTCGGCCAGCTCATAGATTTCGCGGATGCCCGCGCGCCGCGGCACCAGCACGAACCACGGGTACTGCGCATCGTCGAGCAGCAGCAGGCGGCTCAGCGGGGCGTCGGCGATGGTCCGGCAATCGGCGGCGAGCTGCGCGTGCAGCTCGAATCCGGCCTCGTTCTGCGGCGCGGCGGTCTGTGGCGTGTTCATCGCGCCTTGATAGGCGAGGCGGTCGCATCTGTCCAGACGCGGCCTCATGATCGCGTCCGCACCCTTCGCCTGGAGACCACGCCCATGTCCCGACACGCCCTGCTCGCCGGCGCCAGCGGCCTGATCGGCCGTCATCTGCTGCGACGCCTGCTGGCCGAACCGCGCTACGAGCGCATCAGCGTGCTGGTGCGCCGGCCGCTGACCGATCCTGGCCTGGCCGCGCAACCGCGCCTGAGCCAGATCGTCGGCGACCTCGACGATCTGGACGCCCTCGGCGATGCCCTGCGCGCCGACGACGTGTTCTGCTGCCTGGGCACCACGCGCGCCAAGGCCGGCTCGCGCGAGGCGTTCGAGCAGGTGGACTACGAACTCGTGCTGCAGCTGGCGCGCGCGGCGCGCAAGGCCGGCAGCCGCCAGTTCCTGCTGGTGTCGGCGGTGGGCGCCAACCCCGATGCGCTGGCCTTCTACAGCCGCGTCAAGGGTCGCGCCGAATGCGACCTGCGCCGCGTCGGCTACGCCAGCCTGCATATCCTGCGGCCCTCGCTGCTGCTGGGTTCGCGCGACGAATCGCGGCCGCTGGAGGCCATCGCCCAGCGCGTGGCGCCCTACCTGAACCGCATGCTGGCGCGAAGGCTGCAGCACTACCGCGCGGTGCCGGCCGACACCGTGGCCGCCGCCCTGCTCAAGGCGGCGCTCGCCGACCGGCCCGGCGTGCACGTGCACGAGGCGCCGTTCGAGGTCTGAGCGACCTCATATCCGTCCATCCGCATAAAGGGATACAATCGCGGTCATGTACGACGCCACGCCCCCGACCATGGTCCGCCCCGACTGCACCGATCAACTCCAGCGCCTGATGGCCGAGCGCGTGCTCGTGCTCGACGGGGCGATGGGCACCATGATCCAGCGCTACAAGCTCGAAGAGGGCGACTACCGTGGCGAGCGTTTCGCCGACTGGCCCAGCGATCTCAAGGGCAACAACGATCTGCTGGTGCTCACGCAGCCGCAGATCATTCGCGAGATCCATCGGCAATACCTGGACGCCGGCGCCGACCTGATCGAGACCAACACCTTCAACGCCCAGTTCATCTCCATGGCCGACTACGGCATGGAAGCGCTGAGCCTGGAGCTGAACCTGGCCGCCGCCCGCCTGGCGCGCGAGGCCTGCGACGAGGCCACGGCCGCCAACCCGGCCCGGCCGCGCTTCGTCGTCGGCAGCCTGGGGCCGACCAACCGCACCGCCAGCATCTCGCCCGACGTCAACGATCCGGGCAAGCGCAACGTCAGCTACGACGAGCTCGTGGCCGCCTACCTGGAGCAGGCCAACGGCCTGGTCGACGGCGGCAGCGACATCCTGCTGATCGAAACCATCTTCGACACGCTCAACGCCAAGGCCGCGATCTTCGCCTGCGAGACCCTGTTCGAGCAGCGCGGCCGGCGCTGGCCGGTGATGATCTCGGGCACCATCACCGACGCCTCGGGCCGCACGCTGTCGGGCCAGGTGACCGAAGCCTTCTGGGCCAGCGTGCGCCATGCGCGTCCGCTGGCCATCGGCCTCAACTGCGCGCTGGGCGGCAAGGACATGCGCCCCTACATCGCCGAGCTGTCGCGGCTCGCCGATTGCTACGTGTCCTGCTACCCCAACGCCGGCCTGCCGAATGCCTTCGGCGAATACGACGAAACGCCCGACGAAACCG
>JALRLM010000595.1 GCA_023254435.1 Hydrocarboniphaga sp. | reverse complement strand
AGATGCTGGCCGACGGCGCCAATGCGGGCCTGGTCCGGCTCAAGCTGTCGCAGGCCGGCCAGTATCGCGTCGCCTTGAGCATGCCGTTCTGGATCGACATCGCGGCCAACGGTCAGCTGATTCCGTCGATCGATTTCAATGGTGCGCAGGGCTGTGACAAGCCGCGCAAGGTCGTGATCTACGACTTGCCGGCGAACCAGGACCTGTCGCTGCAGTTCAGCGGCCTGACTGACGACAAGCTGCGCGTGACGCTGACGGCGGTCGCGCCGACGAAGTGAGGCGAGGCGTTTCGCGCGGAGTCGGTGCTGCAGCGTTCGCGGCGCTGGGTTCGCTCGCCGCGATGGCGGCGCAGCCGGCAAGCTCGCTGGGGCGCGAGGCTTTCGTCGATCGGCGCGATCCGCCGGCTTATCGGGCACTCGACGCCGCGCAGCGCGAGGCTTTCGAGCTCGGTCACGCGCTCTTCAACACGCAGTGGGTCGCGGCGCCCGCGCCCAAGGCCGCGCGCCGCGATGGCCTGGGCCCTTTGTTCAATGGCGGCAGCTGCGATGGCTGCCACAACGAAGGCGCCCGCGCTCGCGGCCTGGCCGGCGACGAAGCGGCGCCCGTGGGTTTCGTGGTCCAGCTGGCGACGGCGGCTTCGGGGCATGTGCGCGATGCGCCCGCGGGTGGCGATCCGGTTTACGGGCATACGCTGAATACGCTGGCCATCGAGGGTTTGCGGCCCGAGGCCACGCTGCGCATTCGTTACGTCGAGCGCGCGGGGCGTTATCCGGACGGGCGCGAGTATCGGTTGCGCCTGCCGCATTACGACATCGGCGATCTGCGCTATGGCGAACTGGCGAAACACACGCTGATCCAGCCTCGTCTCGCGCCGGCCCTGTTCGGTGCGGGTCTGCTGGAGTCGGTGCCGGCCGATGCGATCGTGAAGCTTGCCGAGGCCGGTGCCGGCCGCGTGACCTGGCGTGGCGCCGGTGAGCGTCGCGCAATCGGACGCTTCGGCTGGCAGGCGGACGCGGTGTCGATCGCCGACCAGACCGCGCGCGCGTTTTCGCGCGAGATGGGCCTGAGCTCGACGCCGATTCCCCTCGACGACTGCACGGCGGCGCAGCGCGATTGCCTGCAGCAAGTGCATGGCGGCGAGCCCGAAGTGTCGGACGATTTCATGAAGGCGCTGCTCGTGTTTCAGCGCGCGCTCGCGGTTCCCGCATCGCCGCCGATGGAGCCCACGCGCGAAGCCGAAGGCGCGGCGCTGTTCGCGGCCAGCGGCTGCGCGACCTGCCACCGCGCTGAGCTGCCCGTGGTGCTCGATGGACGCGAGGATCGCATCGCGCCTTACACCGATCTGCTGCTGCACGACCTGGGTGACGGACTGGCCGATCGCGAAGTCGGCGGGCGAATCGCGACGAGCCTCTGGCGCACCGCGCCCTTGTGGGGCCTGCAGCACGTGCCGGGCAGCAAACGCTCGTTCGCGCTGCTGCACGACGGACGTGCGCGTTCCGTGGAAGAGGCCGTGCTCTGGCACGACGGCGAGGCCGCCGCGGCGCGCCGGCGTTTCGAGCGGCTCGACGTGCAGGCCAGAACGAAGCTGCTGGACTGGGTCGGCTCGCGCTGATGCCCGCATAAAGCAGAACGCCCGCAACTGCGGGCGTTCTGCTTGCGGCGGTCGCGATCGATCAGCCGCGATCAGTAGCGATAGTCAAGCTGGGCCATCCAGGTGCGGCCGGCTTCGAAGTAGCCTTCATCGTAGGCATAGAGCTCGTCCGTCAGGTTGCGCACGCCCAGCTCCATGCCGACCTGCTGCAGCGGCGTGTAGCGCAGGAAGGCGTTCGCCAGCGTGAACGAACCGGCCACACGCGTACCCGTGGTGTTGCTATAGCGCTTGG
>JALRLM010000548.1 GCA_023254435.1 Hydrocarboniphaga sp. | reverse complement strand
GCCATGAAGCGCGCGGTGCAGAACGCCATGCGCCTCGGTGCGGGCGGCATCAAGATCCAGGTCGGTGGCCGCCTGAACGGCGCCGAAATCGCGCGCACCGAGTGGTACCGCGAAGGCCGCGTGCCGCTGCACACGCTGCGCGCCGTCGTCGACTACAACACGGCTGAAGCCAAGACCACCTACGGCGTCATCGGTGTCAAGGTCTGGGTCTTCACGGGTGAATCCTTCGATGCTGGCAGCGCCGGCAAGAAGGAAGAAGCCGCCGAAGCCGCCACCGCATAAGCAGCAGTCAACGAGTTTTATTTAGGAGCCCGCTGCCATGATGCAGCCCAAGAGAACCAAATTCCGTAAGCAGATGAAGGGTCGCAACCGCGGCCTGGCGCAGAACGGAAACAAGGTGAGCTTCGGTGATTTCGGCCTCAAGGCCACCGAGCACGGCATGATCACGGCCCGCCAGATCGAGGCGGCCCGTCGTTGCATCACCCGCTATGCCAAGAAGGGCGGCAAGCTGTTCATCCGCATCTTCCCGGACGCGCCGGTCACCAAGAAGCCCCTCGAAGTGCGTATGGGTTCCGGTAAGGGCAACGTCGAGTACTGGGTCGCCAAGGTGCAGCCCGGCAAGATGCTCTACGAAATCGAAGGCGTGACCGAGGCCGAGGCCCGCGAAGCTTTCGATCTGGCCGCCGCCAAGCTCTGCGTCAAGACCACCTTCGTTCAGCGGACGATCCTCTAATGAAGACCACCGATTATCTGAAGTCGCTGCGCGAGAAAGACGGCGCGGCCCTGAAGGGCGAACTCGAGGCCCTGCGCCGCGAGCAGTTCAACCTGCGTATCCAGGGTGCGATGGGCCAGGCCGCCCAGACTCATTTGGCCGCTGGCGTGCGCAAGAAGATCGCGCAGGTCAAGACCCTCATCAACCAGCAGGCGAAGTAAGGCCATGAGCGAAGTCCAGAACACCGCGGCTACGGCCGAGAAGAAAGAGCGTCGCGTCGTGGGTCGTGTTGCCTCCAACAAGGGCGACAAGACCATCACGGTCGTGGTCGAGCGCAGCGTGAAGCACCCGATCTACAACAAGATCCTGCGTCGCTCCACCAAGCTCTACGCGCACGACGAAACCAACGTGGCGAAGGAAGGCGACCTGGTCGCCATCGTCGAGACCCGTCCGCTGTCGCGCACCAAGCGCTTCAAGCTGGTCGAAGTCCTGCAGACGCACGCCTAAACGCAGACGCAGGAGAATCTCGCCATGATGCAGCAAGAATCTTTCCTCGTTGCCGCTGACAACAGCGGCGCGAAGACCGTCCAGGTCATCCAGGTCAAGGGCAGCACCTACCGCCGTTACGCGAACATCGGCGACGTGATCAAGGTCACGGTCAAGGATGCGATCCCGCGCGGCAAGGTCAAGAAGGGTGAAGTGCACGACGCCGTCGTCGTCCGCACCCGTCATGGCGTGCGCCGCCCGGATGGCTCGACGATCCGCTTCGACACCAATGCCGCCGTGCTGCTGACCAGCAAGGGCGAGCCGATCGGCACTCGTATCTTCGGGCCGGTCACGCGCGAGCTGCGCGAGAACTTCATGAAGATCGTTTCGCTGGCGCCCGAAGTCATCTAAGGCGCAAGGGCTAGAGCAATGAGCAAGATCAAGAAAGGCGACGAAGTCATCGTCATCACGGGTCGCGACAAGGGCCGTCGTGGCACGGTGTCGCGCGTGCTTGAAGGCGCGCTGATCGTCGACGGCATCAACGTCGTCAAGAAGCACACCAAGGGCAATCCGCAGGCTGGCGTGTCGGGTGGCATCGTCGACAAGGAAATGCCGATCGACATTTCCAACGTCGCGCTGTTCAACAGCAAGACCGGCAAGGCCGACAAGGTCGGCTACAAGATCGGCGACGACGGCAAGAAGGTTCGCATCTTCAAGTCCAACCAGGCGCTGGTGGACTAATCAACAGTTTTCAGTCCGCGGCGACCGGGTTTCTCCCACGAGAAAAGTTCGGATAGCCAAGACCGGAAGCGTTAACTGGAACAAAGAGAGTCATGGCTAATCTGCAAACGCTGTACAAGGACAAGATTGCCGGCGAGCTGAAGACCAAGCTCGACTGCAACGCGATGGCGGTTCCGCGCCTGTCCAAGATCACGCTCAACATGGGCGTGGGCGAAACCACGACCGATCGCAAGGTCATCGAGCATGCCGTCAAGGACATGACGGCCATCGCCGGCCAGAAGCCGGTGGTGACCAAGACCCGTATCTCGATCGCTGCGTTCAAGGTTCGCGAGAACTTCCCGGTTGGCGTCAAGGTGACGCTGCGCGACGCGCGCATGTACGAATTCCTGGAGCGCCTGATCACGATCTCGCTGCCGCGCATCCGCGACTTCCGCGGCATCAGCCCGCGTGGTTTCGATGGTGCTGGCAACTTCAACTTCGGCATCACCGAACAGATCATCTTCCCCGAAATCGAGTACGACAAGATCGACACGCTCCGGGGCATGAACATCACCTTCACCACCACGGCGAAGACGGATGCGGACGGCCGAGCCCTGCTCGACGCCTTCGGCTTCCCCTTCCGCAAGTAAGGCAGACCGCAAATGGCCAAGACCAACATGATCATGCGCGAAGCCAAGCGCGCGAAGCTCGTCGCCAAGCTGGGCAAGAAGCGCGATGCGCTCAAGGCGAAGATCGTCAGCCCGACCGCTTCCTACGAAGAAAAGCAGGAAGCCGCCGTGGCGCTGCAGAAGCTGCCGCGCGATTCGAGCTACACCCGCCAGCGCAATCGCTGCAAGCTGACCGGTCGTACCCGCGGTGTTTACAAGAAATTTGGCCTGGCCCGTCACAAGCTGCGTGAAGCGGCAATGCGCGGCGAAGTGCCTGGTCTCAAGATGGCGAGCTGGTAAGGAATCAGACGATGAGCATGACGGATCCCATTGGCGACTTCCTGACCCGCATCCGCAACGGTCAGCAGGCTCGCAAGAAGACGGTATCGGCCCCGGCCTCCAAGCTGAAGGCTGCGATCGCCCAGGTTCTCAAGGACGAAGGCTACATCGCCTCGTTCGAGACCGTGGACGCTGGCAAGGGCAAGAAGGCCCTCAGCATCGCGCTGAAGTATTTCGACAACAAGCCGGTCATCGAGCGCCTCGAGCGCGTGAGCAAGCCGAGCCTGCGCGTCTACAAGGCCAAGGACGAGCTCCCCACGGTGCTCGGCGGCCTCGGCGTCGCGATCATCTCCACCTCCACCGGCGTCGTCAGCGACAAGGCTGCTCGCGCCGCGGGTCAGGGTGGCGAAGTGCTCTGCATCGTGGCCTAAGCCGCGACTAGACCAAAGAACAGGACGAGAAGCCATGTCCCGAGTTGCCAAAATGCCGGTCGCCATTCCGGCCGGTGTGCAGATCACGAGCGCCGCGGGCGCCGTGACCGTCAAGGGCGCCAAAGCCAGCCTCACGGTTGCGCTGCCCTCCGACATCAAGGTCGACGTTGCCAACGGCGAAGCCGTGGTCAACGCCGAGTCGATCAAGGTCAATGCGATGCAGGCCGGCACGGTCCGCGCGCTGCTGAGCAACGCCGTCGTCGGCGTCACCAAGGGCTACGAGCGCAAGCTTCAGCTGGTGGGCGTCGGTTATCGCGCCGCCGTGCAGGGCAAGATCGTGAACCTTGCCGTGGGTCTGTCGCACCCGGTGAACTACCCGATCCCGGAAGGCATCAGCGTCGAGTGCCCGACCCAGACCGACATCGTCATCAAGGGTGCCAGCAAGCACCTTGTCGGTCAGGTCGCCGCCGACCTGCGCAGCTACCGTCCGCCGGAGCCCTACAAGGGCAAGGGCGTGCGTTATTCCGATGAGAAGGTTGTTCTCAAGGAAGCCAAGAAGAAGTAAAGGTTGGAAGCTCCGCACACCGCACCAACGTGCATCTGCGTCTTCTTTAACACTATTGAGTCGTACTGAGCCGGCACCATGAAAGACAAGAAGGAAATCCGCCTGCGCCGCGCGCGCCGCACGCGTTACAAGATTCGCGAGCTGGGCGCGTTCCGCCTCGCCGTGCACCGCACGCCGCGTCACATCTATGCGCAGATCATCGCGCCGGATGCGAGCAAGACCGTGGTCGCTGCTTCGACCGTGGAGAAGGAAATCGCCTCGGCGCTGGAAGGCACGGGCAACGTCGAAGCGGCCAAGAAGATCGGCCAGCTGATTGCCGAGCGCGCCAAGGCCGCCGGCATCACCGCTGTCGCGTTCGATCGCGGCGGTTTCAAGTACCACGGCCGCATAAAGGCGCTGGCCGACGCGGCTCGTGAAGCCGGTTTGGAGTTCTAAGTCATGGCGAACAACAACGTGCAGTACGACGATCAGCAGGGCGGCGATCTCAAGGAAAAGCTCGTCACGGTCAACCGCGTCAGCAAGACGGTCAAGGGCGGCAAGCAGTTCGCCTTCACCGCGCTGACGGTGGTGGGCGACGGTGCCGGTCGCGTCGGCTTCGGCTATGGCAAGGCGCGCGAAGTGCCGCAGGCCATCAGCAAGGCGATGGACCAGGCCCGCAAGAACATGATCACGGTGCCGCTCAAGGGTCTGACCCTGCAGCACGAGATCTGGGGCTTTCACGGCGCGACGAAGGTGTTCATGCGCCCGGCCTCCGACGGTACCGGCGTGATCGCCGGTGGCGCGATGCGTGCGGTGTTCGAAGTGGCCGGCGTGCAGAACGTGCTCGCCAAGTCCTTCGGCTCGCGCAACCCGATCAACATGGTTCGCGCCACGCTCGACGCGCTCAAGCGCATGAACCTGCCGGCCGAAATTGCTGCCAAGCGCGGCAAGACGGTCGAAGAACTGACGGCCTGATTGGCCTGACACAGCCGAGAGATTGCTCATGAGCAACACGAAGCAGATCAAGGTCACGCTGACGAAGAGCATCTTCGGCCGCGTGAAGGGTCACAAGGAATGCGTGAATGGCCTGGGCCTGCGCAAGCCGCATCAGAGCGTGGTCATCCCTGCCACCCCCGAGAATCTCGGCATGGTGAACAAGGCTTACTACCTGCTCAAGGTTGAAGAGGTCGCCTAATGAAACTCAATGACATCAAGCCCGCCGAAGGCTCCAAGACCGTTCGCGTTCGCGTCGGTCGCGGTATCGGCTCCGGTATGGGCAAGACCGCGGGTCGCGGTCACAAGGGTCAGCGCGCTCGCAAGGGCGGTCGCGGCAAAGTCGGCTTCGAAGGCGGCCAGATGCCGATTCAACGCCGTCTGCCGAAGCGTGGCTTCAACTCGCCGCTGGTCAACAAGACTGCGGAAGTGCGCCTGTCGGAGCTGTCCAAGCTCAAGATCGAAGGTGAAATCGATCTGGCGGCGCTGAAGATTGCCAACGTGGTGCCGGCGACGGCCGAGCAGGCCAAGATCATCAAGTCCGGTGAGCTGACCCGCAAGGTCGTGCTCAAGGGCATCCTGGTGACCAAGGGCGCTCGCGAAGCCATCGAAGCGGCCGGCGGTTCGGTCGCTGAATAAGCGCAACAGCCCGCTCGCTTAAGACACACCGGGACATCATGGCCAAGTCTCCAGCCGCTGGCGGTATGGTGCCGGATCTCTCCAAGCTCGGAGAGGTCCGCGGCCGCCTGCTGTTCCTGCTCGGCGCGATCATCGTCTACCGCATCGGCAGCTTCATTCCGGTGCCGGGTATCGATCCGCGCCAGCTCGAGCAGCTGTTCAGCCAGACCCAGGGCTCGATCCTGGACATGTTCAACATGTTCTCGGGTGGTGCTCTGCATCGTTTGTCGATCTTCGCGCTCGGCGTGATGCCGTACATCTCGGCGTCGATCATCGTGCAGCTCATGGCCGCGGTCGTTCCGCAGCTCAAGGAGCTCAAGAAGGAAGGCGAATCGGGTCGTCGGCAGATCACCAAGTACACGCGCTACGGCACGCTGGCGCTGGCGATCTTCCAGTCCGTGGGCGCCGCCAGTGCGCTGCAGAGCAGCGGCGTGGCGATCAACCCGGGCTTCGGTTTCGTATTCACGGCGACGGTGTCGCTGGTGACCGGCACGATGTTCCTGATGTGGCTCGGTGAGCAGATCACCGAGCGCGGCATCGGTAATGGCATGTCGATGATCATCTTTTCGGGCATCGTCGCAGGGCTGCCGCCGGCGCTGGGTTCGACTGCCCAGCTTGTCAGCGAGGGCTCGCTGTCCGGTCTCATGGTGATCGTGGTGCTGGTGCTGGTTGCGGCAGTGACACTGGGCGTCGTGTTCGTGGAACGCGCGCAGCGCCGCATCCCGGTGCACCATGCTCGTCGTCAGCAGGGACGCAAGCTGTTCGCAGCGCAGACCCAGCATCTGCCGCTCAAGCTCAACATGGCCGGTGTGATCCCGCCGATCTTCGCGAGCTCGATCATCCTGTTCCCGGCATCGATCGTGCGCTTTTTCGGCGGCGAGCAGTCCGGCGGTTTCCTCGCCCAGTTGGCCAATGCGCTGTCGCCTGGCCAGGCGCTGCACGGTGTGCTTTATGCCGTGCTGATCATCTTTTTCTGCTTCTTCTACACTGCGCTGGTCTTCGACTCGCGCGAGACGGCCGAGAATCTGAAGAAGTCGGGTGCGTTCATTCCCGGTGTGCGTCCTGGCGCCCAGACGGCCCGCTACATCGACCAGGTGCTGACGCGCCTGACGGTGGCGGGGTCGATCTACATCACGCTGGTCTGCCTGATGCCGGAAGTGTTCATCGCCTACTGGAACGTTCCGATGGCCTTCGGCGGCACCTCGCTGCTGATCACGGTCGTGGTGGTCATGGATTTCATGGCGCAGTTGCAGGCGCACCTGATGTCGCACCAGTACGAAGGCCTGCTCAAGAAGGCCAACCTGAAGTCCCTGGGCGGCAAGTCCGATTCCGGCACCGCTGGCAAGTTGCCGGGCCGTCGTGGCGACGCCAAGTCGCTGACGGGCCCGAGCTCGTCGCGCTAAGTCATTAGTTGTTTTCTGATAAGAGGTTCGTCATGAAAGTCCGTACTTCCGTCCGCAAGATCTGCCGCAACTGCAAGGTCGTTCGTCGCGCCGGCGTGGTCCGCGTGATCTGCTCCGACGCTCGTCACAAGCAGCGTCAGGGCTAAAGACTGTTGCACGAGGCGTCGTCCGACGCTTCGCGCCAGGCGCCAAAAAGTGTCTGGCTTGTAGGTCTCGATTAGTTTCTGTACAATTCGCGCCCTTTTCGCGCACCCCGTTCTTTAGGAGTTCCCTGCGTCATGGCACGTATCGCCGGCGTCAACATTCCGGACAAGAAGCACACCGTCATCGCCCTCCAGGCGATCTACGGCATCGGCCCGACTCGCGCCAAGCTGATCTGCGCGCAGGCCAATGTGAAGCCCGAAGTCCAGGTTCGCAATCTGACCGAAGCCGAGCTGGAGACGCTGCGCTCCGAAATCGGCAAGTTCACCGTCGAAGGTGACCTGCGTCGCGAAGTGTCCATGAGCATCAAGCGCCTGATGGATCTCGGTTGCTACCGTGGCACCCGTCATCGTCGCGGCCTGCCGGTGCGCGGTCAGCGCACTCGCACCAACGCCCGTACCCGCAAGGGTCCGCGCCGCGCGATCAAGAAGTAATCGCGCCTCCTAACTTACAGACCTGAGCCTGCCGTCCAATGGCCAATCCGAATTCCGGCGCTGCCGCCAAGGCCCGCAAGCGCGTCAAGAAGAATGTTTCTGACGCCGTGTGCCACATCCACGCTTCGTTCAACAACACGATCATCCTGATCACCGATCGCCAGGGCAATGCTCTGTCGTGGTCGACGGCCGGTGCTGCGGGCTTCAAGGGCTCGCGCAAGAGCACCCCGTTCGCCGCGCAGGTCGCCGCCGACAAGGCCGCTCAGGCCGCTGCCGAGCACGGTGTCAAGAACGTGGAAGTGCGCGTCAAGGGCCCGGGCCCGGGTCGTGAGTCTGCCGTTCGTGCGCTCAACAATGCTGGCTTCAAGGTGACCAACATCACCAAAAAACAGGACCTCATCGCCAAGCTGTCGGCGTCCCTCACGCCCATCGAGCGGTACGCCGTGCGCCACCTCGAGGCGCAGCGCCCCGTGGACGTGGAGGCCGCGGCCGCGGCGGCCGTCGAGGGCATCCAGAAGGAGGAGTGGGAGCTGGACGCCATCGAGCGCCGCAAGCAGCAGCAGGAGGCCGACGCCGAGGCGAGCGAGGGCGCCG
>JALRLM010000448.1 GCA_023254435.1 Hydrocarboniphaga sp. | reverse complement strand
ACGCCCATACCGGACGCGATGCCGGTGGCGATAACGGGCTCAGCGCTCGCGGGCGGCTTCAGGCCGATGAGCTGGCGCAGGCCGTGGATCGGCGTTTCGGTTTGCAGCGGCCGCTGTTGCTGAGCAGCCCGATGCTGCGTTGCCGGCAGACGGCCGATCCTTTGTGCGAGCGCTGGGCACAGCCGCTGCAGCTGGAGCCGCGGGCCATCGAATGCCCGGCCCCGGATCCAGCAGGCCTGCCGCGTCAGCGCTGGCTGGACGAGATCCTCGACGGCAGCTGGACGCAAGCCGCGCAACGCGGAGAACGTTACGAGCCGGGTTATACGCAGCGACTCGGCGTCTGGCGCGCCCAGTTGCTGCAGATGCTGCTGGACTGTCGCCAGGACTGCATCGTCTTCACGCACTTCGTCGCCATCAATTCGCTCGTCGCGATGAGCGAAAACTCTGACAGGCTGCTGTGCCGGCGACCGGCCAACGCTTCCTTGACCACGATGGTGGTGCTGGACGGACGAATCGCACTGCAGCATGCGCCGCCGTAGGGCCGTGCGCGTTCAGCCAGGGTTCGAAAGTCGCCGCTAGTCGTTGTAGGATCGGAGCATCCAGGAGTCATCTCCACGACACGTCACGAGCTGGACCAGCGCATGAATCTGAATTATCTGGACTTCGAACAGCCCATCGCCGATCTGCAGCAGAAGATCGAAGAGCTACGCTTCGCCACCGCCGGTAGCGAGGTCAACCTGACCGAGGAGATCGCCCGCCTCGAGTTCAAGAGCAAGGAGCTGACGCGCCAGATCTTCTCCAACCTCAATCCCTGGCAGATCGCGCAGCTGGCGCGCCACCCGCAGCGCCCCTACGCGCTGGACTACATCAAGACGCTGTTCACCGATTGGGAAGAGCTGCATGGCGACCGCCACTACATGGACGATCCGTCCATCGTCGGCGGCATGGCGCGCCTCGATGGTCGCGCGGTCATGGTCATCGGCCAGCAGAAAGGTCGCGACGCCAAGGAGCGCGTCTATCGCAACTTCGGCATGCCCATGCCCGAGGGTTACCGCAAGGCGCTGCGCCTCATGCAGATGGCCGAGCGCTTCAACCTGCCGATCCTCACCTTCATCGACACGCCGGGTGCGTTCCCGGGCATCAGCGCCGAAGAGCGCAACCAGTCCGAAGCCATCGCGCGCAATCTGTTCGAGCTGTCGAAACTGCGCACGCCGGTGATCGCCACGGTGACGGGCGAGGGTGGTTCGGGCGGTGCACTGGCCATCGGCGTGGGTGACCACGTGATGATGCTCCAGCACAGCATCTACTCGGTCATCTCGCCCGAAGGCTGCGCCTCGATCCTGTTCAAGTCGGCCTCGCGCGCCAACGAAGCGGCCGAAGCCATGCGCATGACGGCCAAGGATCTCTACGAGTTCAAGCTCGTCGACGAGATCGTTCCCGAGCCGCTGGGTGGCGCGCACCGTGATTACGAAACCACCATGGCCTCGGTCAAGAACCGCCTGGTCGCCAATCTGGAGCGCCTGCGCTCGGTGCCGATGACCAAGCTGCTGGCCGATCGCTATCAGCGCCTGATGTCCTTCGGCGCCTACGAAACCCGGCACTGAGGCATCGCCGCACTCACGGTGCGGCGTTCGAGTCCGGAAACCCCACGCCAGTCGTGGGGTTTTTCGTTTGCGCGCTCGGTGAAGAAGATGGCGGCGTGAGCCTGGAGAGCGCCTGTCGCATCTCTTCCAGGCTCATGGTCTGCCGCAGTTCCCCCACCTTCTGGCCTTGCGCGTCGATCAGCGCGAGCCAGCCGGTGTCCTTGTTGTCGAAGTAGAGCTTGAAGATGCCGAGCTGCTGCGCCTGCTTGCCACTGGCGAGCTTGCGCTCGGCATTGGTGACATCG
>JALRLM010000400.1 GCA_023254435.1 Hydrocarboniphaga sp. | reverse complement strand
CGGCGCCGCCGCGCGGCGGCGCCGGCCTGGGTTCGGCCGCGGCCGGCGTCACATCGGCGGAAGACGGAGTCGAAGTCATGGGGGCATCGGTCGTTGCGGACTGCCGCCACTGGATCAGGCAGTCGACGATGGCGTCGTCGCTGACGACGGAGGGAACCAGCGCGCCGGCGAAACCGAGCTCGCGCGCCTGTTCGCGCACGCGCTCGCTAGGCAGCACCAGCTGCTGCATCAGCAGCGCGCGGCGCGAGGGCTCGGGCGTGAGTTCCCAGAGCCGCTGCAGGGCCTCGCCGCTGGTGAGGATGCTGGCGTCGGCCAGCTCCACCTCGGCGATGATGCGCGTGCTGCCGTATTCGATGGGGCGACGACGGTACAAGGTGAGCGTGTCGACGTTGGCGCCGCGCGAGGCCAGCGTGCTGGCCAGCAGGTCGCGGCCGCCCTCGCCGGTGACGATCAGGATCTGGCTGCCGCCGACCTCGCGCAGCGCGGGCATGTCGAGCAGCGCCTCGCTGGTGCTGCCCTGCGCCGGCTGGCTGACCGGACCCCGGCCCAGATCGCGCAGCGCATCGGCGGTGGCGCTGCCGACCGCGTAGCACATCGGCCACGGGCCGCCGTCGCGCTCGGCGGCATGGCGCACAGCGTTGGCGCTGGTGAAGATCCAGGCCTCGGCCTCGCGCAGCTCGGCCATGAGCCGCGACTGTTCCTGGACGTCGCCGGCCGGTTCGATCACGAACAGTGGCAGGCGCACGGCTTCGGCGCCGTGCTGCTCGAGCTGGCGGCACAGGTTCTCGGCCTGGCGCGCGGGGCGCGTGACGAGAACCCGCAGGCCGCTCAGCGCGGCGCTCATGCGAGCACGCCCAGGCCCTGCAGGATGTCGCGCGCGCCGTTGGCGAGCAGGCGTTCGGCCAGCTCCACGCCCAGTGCTTCGGCGCGTTCGGCCGGGCCGCGAATCTCGTCGCGCACCAGCCGGCCACCCTGCGGATCGCCGACCAGCGCCTGCAGGCGCAGCTCGCCGGCGCTGATGCGCGCATGACCGGCGACGGGCACCTGGCAGGCGCCGCCCAGGCGCGAGTTGAGCGCCCGTTCGGCCATCAGGCGCGTGGCGCTGGTGGCGTCGTGCAGGCCGGCGAGGCGGCGCTGCGTGGTCGGGTCATCGGCCCTGCATTCGATGCCGACGATGCCCTGGCCGATGGCCGGCACGAAGCGCTCCACGTCGAGTGCCTCGCGGATGCGCTGCGACAGTCCGAGCCGGATCAGGCCGGCCGCGGCCAGCAGGATGCCGTCGTAGCCGCCTTCGTCGAGCTTGCGCAGGCGCGTGCCGACATTGCCGCGCAGCGGCGAAATCTTCAGGTCCGGCCGCAGTGCACGCAGCTGGGTCTGGCGGCGCAGGCTGGAGGTGCCCACGTGCGCGCCCTGCGGCAGCTCGGCCAGCGAGGCGTAGGTATTGGAGACGAAGGCGTCGCGCGGGTCCTCGCCGTCCAGAAAGGCGCTCAGCGCCAGGCCCGCGGGCTGCTGCGCCGGCACGTCCTTCATCGAATGCACGGCGATGTCGGCGCGGCCCTCGAGCATGGCCTGCTCGAGTTCCTTGACGAACAGGCCCTTGCCGCCGATCGCCGACAGCGGGCTGCCGAGCAGCTGGTCGCCCTGTGTGGTCATGGGCACCAGCTCGACGGACAGGCTGCCGTCGAGCGCGATCAGGCGATCGCGCACGTGGTGGGCTTGCCACAACGCGAGTGGTGACTCGCGCGTGGCGATGCGGATGGACCCCGGCATGCGACTCCCTTCGACGTGTCGGGTCAGACGACTTCGGTGGCGCTCTGGATGATCTTGCCGACCAGACCGTAGGCCTTGGCTTCCTCGGCGCTCATCCAGTGGTCACGCTCGGTGTCCTGCGCGATGCGGTCCACGGGCTGACCGGTTTCCTTGGCGTAGATCTCGTTGAGGCGACCGCGCATGCGCACGATCTCCTTGGCGTGGATGGCGATGTCCGACGCCGTGCCGCCCGCGCCGCCCGAGGGCTGGTGCAGCAGAAAGCGCGTGTTGGGCAGGGCGAAGCGGTTCTGCGGCTTGGCGGCGCTGTAGATCAGCGAGCCGGCGCTGGCGCACCAGCCCGTGCCGATCATCTTCACCTCGGGCTTCACGAACTTGATCATGTCGTAGATCGTGTCGCCGGATTCGACGTGGCCGCCCTGGCTGTTGATGAAGATGGTGATCGGGTCCAGCGATTCGGCCTGCAGTGCCAGCAGGCGGCTGGTGACGGCCTCGGCGAGCTTCTGGTTGATGCCGCCGTAGATCAGGATCGTGCGTGCCTTGAACAAGCGCTCTTCGAGGCTGTTGGGACGCTTCGGTGTCACGGCATCGGCCTTCTCGTCGTCGGCGGCGATGATGTGGTCCAGCATGGGAGAGCCTCCTCGGCCTTGGGGTCCGCTCGTGGGCGGACGAGAAACGTCATATTAGGGAAAACGGCAGAAGGAAGCTCAAACCCGCCCGGTGCGGCAGCCTAATCGGAGTTTCCTTAAGCGCAGCGACAAACCGCCGTCCCCAGTGACATGGGGATGGCGGTGGCGCAGGGCAAGAGGGGTGGGCCGCCGCGTTGCGGCGACCGCGAGCCGGAAGGCCTAGGACTCGGTGAGGAAGCGGCGGACTTCGGCCAGCCGGCGTCGCGACACCGGCAGCGGCTTGGCGGCGTGCTTCATGCGCAGCCAGTGATGCTGCTCGCCGCCACGCTCGCGCTCCAGGCTGGCGATGAAGCGCGTCGCCACCAGTGCCTTGCGATGGATGCGCAGGAACCACGGGGAAAAGTCTTCTTCGAGCGTCTTGAGCGACTCCTCGATCAGCACTTCGCCGTGCAGGTGGCAGACCGTGGTGTACTTCTGGTCGGCCAGGAAATAGACGATGTCCTCGGCCGGGATGCGCACCAGGCCTTCGCGCGTGGTGGCCAGCACGAACTCGCGCTTGGGCTTTTCGTTGCCGCCGCTGGCACCCGCGGCCGGCGCCTTCTGCGCACGCGTGGGACGGCGCGCGCGCAGCAGCGCTTCCTTGAGCTTCTCGACGCGGATGGGCTTGAGCAGGTAGGCGTCGGCGTTGGCATCGAAGGCCGACAGCGCGTGCTCGGAATAGGCGGTGGTGAAGATGATCGCCGGCGGCGGATCGTATTCGGCGAGCTGGCGCGCGACCTGCAGGCCGTCGACGCCACCCATGCGGATGTCCAGCAGGACCAGATCGGGTTCTTCGTTGTCGACGACTTCGAGGGCCGTTTCGCCATCGCCGGCTTCGCCGACGACTTCATAACCGGGAAATTCCGACAACAGACGACGCAGGCGCTCCCTGGCCAGCGGCTCGTCATCGACGATCACGACTCTCATGTCCTGCCCCCGTACGGCGTTTCGTCCTGAATGATACGGACTGGCGCCGGGCGGTGGTGACGCTGGCTTTACAAAGGTAGCCGCAACCTCGCCTTGTAATGCCCGTCCTCGATGCCCAGCTCCAGCTTGCCCCTCTCACCGTAAATGAGGCTGAGGCGGCTCGCAATATTATCGACGGCGACTTGATTACCACTATGTGCGCCAGCGCCACTACGCGGCTCGTCCTGCGGCGCCAGCGGGTTCACGACCTCGATCAGCGCGTCGCCCGCCTCGCGATAGCCGCGGACCTGGATGGTGCCGCCGTCCTTGCGCTTGGAGACGCCGTGATGCACGGCGTTCTCGACCAGCGGCTGGATGATCAGCGAGGGCACGGGCTTGTCGAGCAGCTCTTCGGCGACGTCCCATTCCACCTGCAGGCGTTCGTCCAGGCGTGCCTTTTCGATGCGCAGGTAGGCGTTGCAGATGCTGATCTCGTCGACCAGCGGCGCCATCTGGCCGGGCTTTTCGAGGCTGGCGCGGAACACGTCGGCGAGATCCTCGACCAGGCCCTCGGCCTCGTGCGGGCGCACGCCGATCAGCGCGGCCAGGCTGTTGAGCGCGTTGAACAGGAAATGCGGGCGGATGCGCGCGTTGAGCGCCTGGTAGCGGCTCTCGGATTCGGCGCGCACCTGTTCGCGCCACTGGTGACGCGTCCAGAAATAGCGCAGCAGCAGCAGCGCGACGATGCCGGCGATGGCGCCGTGGCGCAGCACGAACCACAGGCGCGGCTCGTTGGGGTCGAGCACGCCCCAGCGCGGATTGGTGCCGATGATCCAGGCCATGCTGGAAAGCAGCATGACCGCGATGACCAGCGAGCCCCAGCAGACGAAGAACACGATGGCCGGCCGGGCGATGGTCAGGAAGCGCCGCAGCCAGCACAGCAGGGCGGCGCCGCACAGTCCGATCCACTGCAGGTAGATCGACAGCAGCACGAGGCGCTGCAGCATGCCGCCGGTGCGAACCGAGCCTCCCAGCGTGAAGCACAGCGCCACCAGCTCCATCGACAGGGCCAGCGAGATGGCGACGGGCAGCGTGCAGAAATTGGGGATCAGGCGAATGCGGGTCGCCGGATTGGTCTGGACCTGGAGCATGGCGGGCGAATGAATCGACAGGAGAGGATTGTAGAACCGCCCGCGCCGATGGTGACGCGCTTCGGGCGGACCGGGGTGCGCCGCTGGTCGGAGGCTATAATCCGCCCCTTTCCCGGTCTTTCTGCTTACCGCCATGAAGCCTGCCGCGCCCGGCGCCTCCGACGCCAAGAACCCGATGTGGAGCGGCCGATTCTCGGAGTCGACCTCCGAGCTCGTCGCCGCTTTCAGCGAATCGGTCAGCTACGACCGCCGCCTGTACCGCCAGGACATCGCCGGCAGCCAGGCCCATGCGCGCATGCTGGCCCGGGTTGGCGTGATCACCGCCGTCGACGCCGAGGCCATCGTCTCGGGGCTCGACCAGGTGCGCGGGGAGATCGAAAGCGGCGCCTTCGAGTGGAAGCCGGCGCTCGAAGACGTGCACATGAACATCGAGGCGCGCCTGACCGAGCTGGTCGGCGACGCCGGCAAGCGCCTGCACACGGGTCGCAGCCGCAACGACCAGGTCGCCACCGATATCCGCCTCTACGTGCGCGATGCCGTCGACGTGCTGCTGACGCTGCTCGATCGCGTCGCCGCGGGCCTGCTCGATCTGGCCGAGGCCGAGGCCGACAGCATCATGCCGGGCTTCACGCACCTGCAGATCGCCCAGCCGGTGACCTTCGGCCACCACATGCTGGCCTGGCGCGAGCAGATGCTGCGCGACCGCTCGCGCCTGGTCGACTGCCGTAAGCGCCTGAACCTGCTGCCGCTGGGTTCGGCCGCGCTGGCCGGCACGGTCTATCCGCTGGATCGTCACTTCGTGGCGCAGCAGCTGGGCTTCGACGGCGTCACCGAGAACTCGCTCGACGCCGTCAGCGATCGCGACTTCGCGATCGAATTCTGCGCCGCCGCGAGCCTGATCCTGGTGCACCTGTCGCGCTGGAGCGAGGAGCTCATCATCTGGTCGACGCCGATGTTCGGCTTCGTCGCCCTGCCCGACCGCTTCTGCACCGGCAGCTCGATCATGCCGCAGAAGAAGAACCCCGACGTGCCCGAACTCGTGCGCGGCAAGGCCGGTCGCGTGATCGGCGATCTCAACGCCCTGCTGGTGCTCATGAAG
>JALRLM010000296.1 GCA_023254435.1 Hydrocarboniphaga sp. | reverse complement strand
GGATGTGCTGTTCAAGTCGGTGGCGCAGCATGCCGGCGCCAACGCGGTCGGCGCGATCCTCACCGGCATGGGCGACGACGGCGCGCGCGGCCTGCTGGCCATGCGCAACGCCGGCGCGCGCTGCGTGGTGCAGGACGAGGCCAGCTCGGTGGTCTGGGGCATGCCCGGTGCTGCCTGGAAGCTGGGCGCCGCCGAGCGCGCGCTCGACATCACGCAGATGGCCGAGTGCCTGCTGAGCCTGTGCGCCGCCGAAGCCGCACCGCGCAAGAGTGTCGCGGCCGGCTGAGCGCCGGCATCGAAACCCATCGCTCAAGCCCGTGCGATCCCAGCCGATACCGGGTTCGACCAACCCCGCATTCGCAGCAGGTTAGAACAACATGATCAAAATCGATTCCCACGTTCCGGCATTCGCCGCCACCGCCCTGATGGGCGCGGCCGCGGTGATCGGCGCTGCACCGGGCATCACGCTGCCGCTGCTGCTGGCCACCTCGGCCGCCTGGGGCTGGCTGTGGTGGAACCATCGCGCCGAGCAGGCACGCCATGCCGCCGAATGCGCGCAGCACCGACAGCAGCAGGGTTCGCTCGACACGCGCATCGGCGAACTGCGCGGCGGTCTGGCCGGCGAAGCCGCCGGACTCCATCACGAAATCGAACGCGTGCGCACGCTGGTGCAAGGCGCCATCCGCCAGCTCACCGCGAGCTTCGAGGCCATGAACCAGCACGCGCGCCAGCAGAACGCCGTGGTGTCGCGCATTCTCGACCAGGCCGACGATGGCGCCGCGCAGACCATGGGCGTGCGCCACTTCGCCGAACAGGCCGGCAAGCTCACGGGCGATCTGATCGACACGCTGTCCGAAGTCGGCAGCCAGAGCCTGCTCAGCGTGCAGCAGATCGACACCATGGTGCAGCACCTGGACGCGATCTTCGAACTGCTGGGCGACGTGCGATCGATCGCCGACCAGACCAACCTGCTGGCGCTCAACGCCGCCATCGAAGCCGCGCGGGCGGGCGAGGCGGGCCGTGGATTCGCCGTGGTGGCCGAAGAAGTGCGCAACCTGTCGGAGCGATCCAACAACTTCAACGAACAGATCCGCAAGCGCGTCGCCAGCAGCAAAGAGGCCGTGGCCAAGGTGCGCGAATCGGTGGGCGGCATGGCGGCACGCCATCAGGAACGCAGCCAGCAGGCCCGTAGCGAAGTCTCGCGCCTGCTCGACCGCATCAAGGACATCAACCACTCGCTGGGCGAGGGCGTGCGCGAAGTGTCGGCCAGCGGAGCGCACATCGGCTCGGCGGTGAACGAGGCCGTGCGCTCGCTGCAGTTCGAGGACATCGCCACGCAGGCCCTGGCCGCCGCCGACGCCCACGTCACGCGCCTGATCTCCATACACGACGAAGCCGCGGCACTGCCGCTGGTACGTGGGGCCGACGCCGTGCACGTCCCGGCCAAGCCCGCCACGACGACGATGATGGCGCCGGCCCCGGCCAATGGCGCCATCAACCAGAGCATTGCCGTAGCCGACTGGCGCCAGCCGCAGCACAAGCCGGTGGCGCAGATGTCGATGGAGTCGGGGGCGGTGGAGCTGTTCTGAGAGGGTTTCGAGCCTTTATGGCCGAATGATGTGGAAGCCGGGTTTGACGTGTTCAAACCCGGCTTTTTGCTTGCAGGCTAGAACCAGTAGTGCTTGACGGTTTTGCCGTCTCTCGGCAGATCGTCGAAGCTATCGAATCCGTCAAAGTGGTCGATCGGCAGATGCTCGACCGTGGATGGGTCCGAGAGCCGGACATTGACGGCCAGTCGCCGCTTGCCGTCCGGCTCGAGGCGCTTCGCTCGCCAGTGAGTGATGCAGGCGCACTTGGGGCAGTAATGAAATTCCAGGGCCTTGCCGCGCTCGTAGAAAGCCGTCTGGCCCGACACGTGGACATCGACGCCCTCGTGGCCGTAGATCCATAAGGCGCCGTAACGGCGGCAGATGGTGCAGTTGCAGGCGGTGGCTCCATCGGGAACGGAGTCGAACTGCCAGGAGATGCTTCCGCAATGGCATTCGCCTTTGAGCATCGATGATCCTCATTGAGGCAACAGTGGAATCGGTGTGGCCGCAGAACTGTCCCCGATGCGGCAGGCACTCCGAGCCTACGAGCCCTTAGCCACCAATGGGAATTGATCCGGATTCTCGATGGACTCAACTGCCAGATCAATATCGAGTTGCGGCCAGTAAAGATGCTGGGCACGTGGCCACTGGACATCCTGGATTGCACCGACCGTAGCGTTACGAAACCAGGGAAAATGCTCAAACGCCATGAATAACTCACGATCTCCCAGCAACAGCCAAATGCCGTGCTTTGAAATTTGAGTGACTTCAGCTTCCGAAGTGCTCGCGCCAAGAGTCGCGGATGCGTTGCTCATGAGTTGTTACCAGTTGCTCGGCCTGACGAAGCTGCGATGCTGATAGGCCGAAATTCTGCGCCAATGCGATGGCTGGCTCCAGCCAATACTTGGCTGAGGTGTGTCGAATAATCCGGTCACGGTCGATTCAAGTGCTTGATTGATGGTAGGCGCAAGATTTGAACGGGTGGCCAGTGTCAAAAAAACGGAAATCTGTTCTCTGCCGCTGCAACAGTTGAATAGGGCGTGGCACGCAATTCGCTATAAGCTGGCCTCGCGCCTGCGGCGCCGCGACGTCAGGCCTTGACCGGCACTGGCAACACCAGCCCCGTCGCTGCACTAATCGCGCCATTGATCGCGTTCCACACCACGCCGACCACGGCGTTCCAGAGCTTTTCGAGCGCGATCGTCAGCAGGCCGCGCAGCGTGGCCAGAAAGTTCTGGATCATGTGTTCCAGGCTGTCCAGAAAGAACTCGCGAGTGGCGTCGGTGATCTGGCCCGAGACGATGCCGGACGACACCAGTGCCGCCTGCTGGCTGATGGCCTGGACCTGCCGCTCCGAAAAGCCCTGCACGGTGGCGATGTCCTGGTTCACCACGGCGGTTGCGGCGGTGGTGATGTCGGTGAACAGCTGGTTGACGTCGAGGGCCGCCATGTCGATCTCCGGCACTGTGGTTCTACGGGTTTATTGAGGCGGCCACAAAGCACTTGAAAAGCAGCCTGCCGTGAAGTTTTCAGCGGCACGTCGTCAATGACGGTGAAGTGGCCGCCTCAATAACCCAACAGAGCTTGGTTTTGTTATTGATCCGGCCACGTGACCGCCTCTTTACTGAGGGCCGTTGTAATAGAAAAACACGCCGTCCATTCTCAAGAGATTAGTGGTCGGATCAATAACGTTCCAACGCCGCTTCGTAGGTCAGTGCCTGATCCATGTAGATCAGGATCTGTCCACGAAATGCCTGCACTTCGACCTCGGTGAGGCCTTGCTCGCGATCGGTGTCGCTCATCTTGCGCAGGCTGTCGGCGATGGCTTGCAGCGCGGTCTGGCTGGGGACGGCAGCGTCGGCGGCGCTGGCCTTGGGCGGCGGGCGCGTGCCGGCCTGTATCGCCAGCGCGTCGAGCCGGCCGATCAAGTTGTAGTAGCGCGGTTCGCGCTCGTCGAAGCGGGTCTTTTGAGTGCCGCCGCTGGCGGAGGCGAGCAGCTCCAGCGTGTCGGCGTTGGCGGCGGTGATGCCTTGCACCAGCGCCTGGTCGTAGAGCGGCGCCAGCCGCACGGCGCAGGCGGCCAGCGTGAGCAGCAGCGCCAACAGCGCGGATGAGCGTCGAATCGCGGTGAGCGCGTTGGCGGTGGGCATAGGTGCGTCCCTGCAATGTAGTCGCGGCCTTCCGTGCCGCGTTGGGGGGATGATGTCAGGGCTTCGGCGGTGCAGTCCGCGAGGCAGTTCTCAAGCTGATTCCGCCGTCAGGCGGGCGCGTCGGCCGTGTCGGTGGTGGTGCCGGTGGCCGGTTGCTGCATCGCATGCTCGATGCGCTGCACGATGAACTCCGCCGGCCGCACCGCGGCCAGGCCGATTTCGATCACGAGCCGGCCCTGGTCGATGTCGCGCTGGGTCATGGTGCTGCCGAGTCCGCAATGCACGTATAGCGCCTGCTCGGGCCTGGTGCCGGCCAGCGCGCCGAGCCGCCATTTCTGGATCAGGTAGTTCTCGATCTGTGCGCGCAGGCGCGCCCAGGTGCCGGCATCGTGGGCTTCGAACACGGCCCATTGCGTGGCGGCTTCGATGGATTGCGTCACCAGGCTGAAGAAGCGGCGGATCGGCACGTAGCGCCATTCGTTGTCGTTGCCGGCCAGCGTGCGCGATCCCCACACCACGGTGCCCTTGCCGGTGAAGGCCCGGATCACGTTGATGGAGCGGCCCGTGGCGCTGTCGACGTTGTAGTCGTCCTGCTCATCGCTGCCGAGCCGCACGGCCGGTTCGATGGCCAGCGCCACGGCGACGTTGGCCGGTGCCTTCCAGATGCCGCGCGTGGCGTCGCTGTGCACGTAGAGGCCGGCGATGGCGCCGCTGGGCGGCAGCGTAAGCGGCTGGGCGGCGATGGCCTGCTCCACGGCCGTCGCCAGCGCGGCGTCCTGCTGCTGCAGCGCGGCCAGCGAAACGGCCGGCGCGCCTTCGACGCTCACCTGCACGTTGGAGTCGAACTCGTCCACCCACGGCGACAGCGAGCAGCGCAGAAACGGGTAGTAGGCGGCGCCGTAGCGCAGGTTCTGCATGGTCCACAGCGAGCGTGCCTCGCCGGCGCCGACCGCCGCATCGCCGCCGTGCACGTCGACGATGGCGAAGCGGTTGGGCTGTGCGGCGCAGTGCGCCAGCATGGCCGCGACCACGGCCGAGTAGTCCGCGCTCTTGCAGCGCACGGCGTCGGGCGCGAGCAGCAGCGTGGCGTCGCTGGGAGCTTCGGCCGCCTGCAGGCCGGTCAGCAGTTCGGCGCGGCGTGGGCGCTCGGCATCGGCGTAGAGTCCGCAGCTGACGACGTGGCAGCGACCGCCGCCGTTGGCAAAGTACAGCGCCAGCGCGTGATACAGCAGAAAGCTGGGCGCCGGCACCTGCACGTCGATGCGCTGGCCGGCCTCGCTCACCGCGACTTCGATGGTGGAGGCATGCGCGAAGCCGAACAGGCGCTCGAAGGCCAGCAGCGAATCCACCGGCGTGGGCTGCAGCAGCAGATCGTCCACCGCGTCGCGAGCGGCCTTTTGCGTGTAGCCGACGAACAGCGGCACCGCGCTGGCGGCGTCGGTGATGGCGGGCGGCGACTGCGGCCGCTCCTCGACATAGGTTCCGGGCATGCGGTACGTCGGCATCTGCGGCTCCTTCGATCAGCCATTGTGCGGCCGGCACCGCCTTTGGCGCCGGCCCGCTGCGAACCGGCGATGTATCAGTCGCCGATTTGCCCCTCAAGGTAATACCACCGGTTTTGCTCGCGAACGAAGCGGCTGCGTTCGTGCAGGCGCTGTGCGCTGCCGCCGCCGACGCGGAACCGCGCCACGAACTCCACTTGCGCGCGGTCGCCGTCGGGTTCGTGGCGCAGCACTTTCAGGCCCAGCCATTTGGGCGCCGGCCGCTCGGCGGCCAGGTTCAGTGCCGCCGGCCGCGTGCTGGCATGCCAGCTGGCGAGCAGGTAGTGCTCCAGCCCCAGCGCGTAGGCGCTGTAGCGAGAGCGCATCAGGGCCTCGGCCGTGGCGGCGGGCTCGCCGGCGTGCAGCGGTGCGCAGCAGGCGGCGTAGCGGCGCGTTTCGTCGCAGGGGCAGGGTGCGGCGGCGGGCGGTTTGGGCATGGCGGCAGCATAGCGGTAGCGTGCGCGGTGCGCGCGTCCGCCGTCGCCGTGTGTCGTTGGCGTGTAAAGTGCGCGCCTCCCAAGGCTTTCGATGCGCATTCGATGTCCTCTTCACCTGCAAGCGCCTGTGCCGACGACGGCTGGGAATTCTGGATCGATCGCGGCGGCACCTTCACCGACATCGTCGCGCGCCGTCCCGACGGCGCGCTGTTCACGCACAAGCTGCTGTCCGACAACCCCGAGCAGTATCGCGACGCGGCTGCCGCCGGCATCGCCGCCATGCTGGCCCTGCACGGTGAGCCCGAGGCGCGCGTGGCGGCGGTCAAGATGGGCACGACGGTGGCCACCAACGCGCTGCTGGAGCGTCGC
>JALRLM010000282.1 GCA_023254435.1 Hydrocarboniphaga sp. | reverse complement strand
CGACCTGATTTCGTCGGCGCTCAAGACCGAGCGTATTTCGCACCTGATGCTCACGGGCCAGACGCGCGATCGCGAAGCGGTGGTGGCGAGCTTCCAGAACGGCGAGGCGCCGGTGTTTCTGGTCAGTCTCAAGGCCGGCGGTCAGGGGCTCAATCTCACCGCCGCCGATTACATCTATATCCTCGACCCGTGGTGGAATCCGGCCGTGGAGGCGCAGGCCACCGACCGCGCCTATCGCATCGGCCAGGACAAGCCGGTGTTCGTGTATCGCCTGATCTGCGCCGGCACCGTGGAAGAGAAAATCCAGGCCCTGCAGGCACGCAAGGCCGAGCTGGCGCGCGCGGTGTTCGAAGGTGGCGCCACCAGCGAGCTGCGCTTCGACGAGGCCGATCTGGAGGCCTTGTTCTCGCCGCTGTAACCCGGCGCACGTAAACCGATATCGATACCGATCCGATCCCGACCCGATTCCAGAACCCCATCCCGCATCCCATACGAAAAAGGGCCGCCAAGACGGCCGGCATGGAGAAAAACGACATGACGCAATACGAAACCGTCGACGCCAGCGTGTCGCCCGAAGGGCGGCTGCGCGTGCTGTCGAAGGCCGAAATCACCCAGCTGCTCGATAGCGGGAGCAGCGGTCTCTACCCGGTGTTCCGCAACAGCGCGCTGGCCGTGCTCAACAGCGGCAGCCATCTCGACGACGGCAAGGTGCTGCTGGAGCGCTATCCCGACTTCGACATCCGCATCATCCAGGAAGAGCGCGGCATCAAGCTGGAGCTCAAGGGCGCGCCGGCCATCGCCTTCGTCGACGGCGAGATGATTCGCGGCATTCGCGAGCATCTGTTCGCGGTGCTGCGCGACATCCTGTTCGTGAGCTCGGATATCACCGACAACCCGAGCTTCGACCTGCAGTCGTCGGAAGGCATCACCGACGCGGTGTTCCACATCCTGCGTAATGCCGGCGTGCTGCGCGCGCGCGCCGAACCCAATCTGGTGGTGTGCTGGGGCGGACATTCGATCTCGCGCGAGGAGTACGACTACAGCAAGCTCGTGGGCTATCAGCTGGGCCTGCGCGGTCTCAACATCTGCACGGGCTGCGGCCCCGGCGCGATGAAGGGGCCGATGAAGGGCGCCACCATCGCGCATGCCAAGCAGCGCGTGCGCGTGGGCCGCTATATCGGCATCTCCGAGCCCGGCATCATCGCGGCCGAATCGCCCAACCCCATCGTCAACGAGCTTGTGGTCTGCCCCGACATCGAGAAGCGGCTCGAAGCCTTCGTGCGCCTGGGTCACGCGGTGATCGTGTTTCCGGGCGGCGTCGGCACGGCCGAAGAGATTCTGTATCTGCTCGGCATCCTGCTGCATCCCGACAACGCCGACGTGCAGCTGCCGCTGGTTTTCACCGGGCCGGCCAAGGCGGCTGCGTACTTCGCGCAGATCGACGAGTTCATCGGCATCACGCTGGGTCAGGAAGCGCGCCAGCGTTATCGCATCATGCTCGACGATCCGGCCGGCGTCGCCCAGCATCTGGCGCGCGAGATGCAGACGGTCAAGCAGTATCGCCAGAAGACGCAGGACGCCTACTACTTCAACTGGGCGCTGCGCATCGCGCCGGAGCTGCAGCAGCCGTTCAAGCCCACGCACGAGGCGATGGCGGCGCTGGACCTGCACCTGGACCAGCCCAAGCACCAGCTCGCCGCCAACCTGCGCCGTGCGTTCTCGGGCGTGGTGGCCGGCAACGTCAAGGCCGAAACCATCGTCGCCGTGCAGCAGCACGGACCGTTCGAGATCCACGGCGACGCCGCGCTGCTCAAGCCGCTGGACGCGCTACTGCGCGCCTTCGTGCAGCAGCACCGCATGAAGCTGCCCGGCAAGGCCTACGTGCCCTGCTATCGGCTGGCGCTGTAGGCGATATCCGCAAGCGGTCAGGCGGGACAGGCCAGATGCCGCCGCCTTGCCGCAGGCACCGAAGCCAGAGCGGCTACCGGGGCTGGTCCCGCCCTACGGGTCCTGGCGATATGAGAAAATCGCCGCCGTTTCGTCCACGGCCCGCTTCCATGACCCGCTCCGCCATCGCCCCGCAGGACCGCCTCATCGCCGCGCTCGACGTGCCCGACGCCGATGCCGCGCGCGCGCTCGTCGCCACGCTGGGCGACGCGGTGAGCTTCTACAAGATCGGCATGGAGCTGTGCATGGCGCCGGGCTTCTTCGAGCTACTGGACGGCCTCAAGCGCGGCGGCAAGAAGGTGTTCGTCGATCTCAAGTTCTTCGATATTCCGGAGACCGTGTCGCGCGCCGTGCGCAACCTGGCCGAGCGCGGCGCGGACTTCTGCACCGTGCACGGCAACCAGTCGATCATGCAGGCCGCCGCCGCGGGCAAGACCGGCGACACCAAAGTGCTCGCGGTCACCGCGCTGACCAGTCTCGACCAGGGCGATCTCGACGACCTGGGCTTCGGCTGCGACATTCCCACGCTGGTGCTGTCGCGTGCGCGCCGTGCGCTGCAGGCCGGTTGCGACGGCGTGGTGTCGTCGGGGCTCGAAGTCGCCAGGCTGCGACTGGAAGCCCCGCAGGAGCTGATCTGCGTCACCCCCGGCATCCGCCCGGTGGAAAACCGCGTGGTGGCCGACCAGAAGCGCATCATGACCCCGACCGACGCGATCAGGGCCGGTGCCGATTACCTGGTCATCGGCCGCCCGATCCGCGACGCCGCCGATCCGCGTGCGATGGCGCTGGCGATCCAGCAGGAGATTGCGGTCGCGCTCGCCTGATCGGTAGGATGAAACCACGGTCGATCAAGACCTGTGGTTGGAGCAGCAAATGAAGCGCTACCTGACTCTGGCGTTGGTGCTCGCGGCAGCCGTCGTGTTCTATATGGTCGGCAGTGTCACCGGGGCAGTGGCACTGGTCGGCGTTGGTCTCATGCTGGAGCTTGGATTCTGGTTCGGCTTGATCAGCAAGCGTCGTAACAGCACGCCGCTCACTTGATCGATGCAGGGCGGCGGCCGGTCAGATCGTCTCAGCCGCCGTCCGCAAACTCCGGATACAGCGTCATGCCGCCATCGACGAACAGCGTCTGGCCGGTGATGTAGTCGGCGGCGTCCGAGCACAGCCACATGGCGGCGCGGCCGATGTCCTCGGGTTCGCCGATGCGGCCGTAGGGAATCAGCTCCAGCAGCTTGTCGCGCGCCTCGGGCGTCTCCCAGGCCTCGCGGTTGATCGGTGTTTTGATCGCGCCGGGGCCGATGGAATTGATGCGGATGCGCTTTGGAGCCAGCTCTTGCGCGATCGACTGCATGAGCAGTTTCACGCCGCCCTTGCTGGCCGCGTAGTTGGCGCGCTCCGCCCAGGGAATCACCTCGTGCACCGAGGACATGCAGACGATCTTGCCGAGTGCTCGGGACACCGGGCGCGGGCCACGGCGCAGGAACTCGCGCGCCGCCAGCTGGCAGCACAGGAACATGCCGGTCAGGTTGGTATCGATCACCTGCTGCCAGTCTTGCAGCGTCATGTCGACGAAGGCGGCGTCGCGCTGCAGGCCGGCATTGCTGATGAGGATGTCCAGCGTGCCGAAGGCCGCGATCGATTGCTCGAACAGGGCCTGCACGTCGTCACGGCAGGATACATCGGCCTTCACCGCCCGTGCCTGCCGGCCCAGCGCCTGGATCTGCGCCACGATCTCGTTGGCGCCGTCGGCGCTGGAGTGATAGGCGACGACGACATCGGCGCCGGCCTGCGCGAGGGCGACGGCGACGCCGGCCCCGATGCCGGAACTGCCGCCCGTGACCAGGGCTTTCTGTCCTGCGAGAACCTGCGGCTGCGTCGGCGCCTGCATGGCAGCGTCTTCCGTTGGAATCGGGGCGCCAGCATGCCGGTGATCGCGGCGATGCAAACTGAATCGCTGGCCTGGGCCGCGAGGCGGCGCGCTAGAACCAGCGGTCGCCGCGCGCCAGGTCTTCGCGAAACAGGCGCAGCAGTTCCAGCGGCGGCGTGACGACGGCACCGGCGCGCGCCTGGGCCGCACCGATCTCGAAGGCCAGTGCCCACTGGCGGAACATCGCCGCATAGCCGCTCAGCAGCGGAGTATCCGGGTGATAGATGTGCGCGCTCTCGGCGGTGACGCCGTTGAGTTCGAGCACCTGCAGGCCTTCGCCGCGCTGCAGATGCGCGGCGCTGGGCACGCGCAGGTCGATGCGGCCGAAGCCGTAGCCCGGCACCGCATCGACCAGCCGCGTCAGCGTGGCGACGAGTTCGGGCGTGCATTGCGACGTGGCGTCCAGGAACAGGCTGCCGCGACAGTGCGCGCCGATCTCCACGAGCTGGATGCGCTCGCCCGCAGGTGGCACGGCATCGAGCTGCGTGGCCCAGCGTGAGAACAGCGCGGCGCTGATGAGCCTGGCGCGCGCATCGGCCAGAATCAGCTGGCGCAGGCTGTGGCGGCCGTCGCCCGTGAGCTGCGGAAACGTCTTGTTCACGATCGACAGCACACGCGGCTCGCGCTCGCCGGGCCTGCGCGCGACGAACACGCCGAACTCCTCGCCGTCGACGTAGCGCTGCGCGATCAGCGCGCCGTCGAAGCGATCCAGATAATCGCGCACGGCTTCGGCGTTGCGCGCCACGAACACGCCGCGTCCGCGCGAACCGATGTCGGGCTTGAGCACCACCGGATATCCGTGCCGGTGCGCAAACTGGAAGGCCGCGCGCAGGCGTTGCGCCGTGGTGCCGGTGTCGATCAGCGCGAACGTGGCCGCCAGATCGGGCGCATTTTTCTGCAGCGGCGCCAGCGCCTGATGCTTGCGCTCGCCGACCACGCCACCCGCTTCGATGGCCGGATTGGCGGCCGTGAACGCGGTCCACGAGCGATGCTTCACGCCCAGCCACAGGATCCAGGCCACGATCGGAATGTAGTAGAGCCAGGCCGGCCAGAATTCCCAGCGGCGCGCACGTTCGAAAGCGATGGACCAGCGCTGCGCCAAGGGCAGCGCCGGCGTCGCGCCTGCGATCCAGGGCCGCGCCTGCGGCTGCCAGCGTGCCGCTGCGCCGTCCTCGTCCAGGGTTTCAGCGCCGTCGTTCATGGCGCAGCGTCGAAGGAGCCTTGCCGAAGTCGGCGCCGAGCTCGATGCCGTGGCGGCGGCAATGCAGCTGGATGATCGCGTAGTGATGCACGGCATGGCTGGCGACGAACATCAGCTCGCGACCCACGCTCGAAAAGGTCACGAAGTTGTCGTCGCCGGCGCATCCGCCGCGCAGATGGATGGCGAGACGATCGGGCAGCGCCTCGACGCGCAGCGCGGCCAGGCGCTGCCGGATGTCCAGCAGACGCGCGCGCGCGGTGGCCGTGCAGCGCTGCGCCTGGGCGTCGCGCGGCCGGTCGTCGTAGTCGATCGAGCGTTCGTGCACATGATCGAGAAAGGCCTGGTAGTGCTCGATGACGTGGCGCAGATGCGGGCCGCAGTGGCGCGAGAAATCCGCGCCCGGCGCCGACTCGTGCGCGGTGATCACGGCCAGTGCCTGATCGAGCACGTCGAGGTTGTAGGCGACCAGGCGGTCGAGATCGGATCGTGACTTCATGTCAGATGCCTTTGTCGTGATGCAGGTCTGGGCCTGCTCGGACGCCCGAATCCTTTCGGGCGATGAAGGCGCCGTCCTCGTCCGACGGCGTGGTGCGCGACAGCAGCAGCACGTAGCCACCGCAGTAGGCGAGATTGGGCAATGCGCCGGCCGCCAGCGTGAGCGCGATGTTGGGTGTGCCGACGATCAGATGCGCACCGATCAGCACGCCGTAGGTCAGCACCAGGCCCGCGCAGAAGGCCAGCGTCATGCCGAGCCAACGTCGCGTTGCCAGACCATAGAACCAGCGCATGTTGGCGGCGTCGATGTAGGTCAGCGCGGTGCTGACGAGCCAGTGCGTGCAGCCCGCGCGCAAGGCCACGGGCGCACCGGCCGGCCAGTTGGCGAACACCGCCCAGGCCGCGTACACGAGCGCGCCGAGCATGGCGCCGCCGAGACTGTCGGTGAGCCGGCGCAGCCTGAGCAGCTGCGGATGCGCGGGCAGCGCGGCGCTCACGCATCAGGCTCCGTTACGCCGCATCGGGCGGCGAAGACGCTGGCGATGCGATCGCGCGGCAACACGAATTCGTCCGGTTTTCCGGTCATCCGACCTATGCAAGCGCAGGCATCCCGACTCGCATATGAACTCAGGCGGCAGGTCGGATCGAGCCGGCGCTACACTGCGTGCCCATGAAACCGTGCTTACTGCCCATGCGATGAAACGCCTGCGCGCGCACATCGACGACGTCGGCAAGGGGCTCGTCGCGCTCACCGGCATGCTGCTGTCGGCCTGCAGCGCGCCACCGTATCCGCATGGCGAGTTCCACGAAATCTACCCGCAGCCGCCGCGACCGACGCTGGCCGAGCGCGAAGTGGTCGTCGGCGATCGTCGCTACAAGCTGCAGGTCGCCGAAATGCGCGGCGCCGCCGATCTGTCGTCCGACGCCACGCCGATCGTGTTCGTGCACGGCTCGCCGGGCGACTGGAAAGCCTGGGCGCGCTATCTCGACGATCCCGCGCTGCGTGCCTACGGCCCCTTGATCGCGGTGGATCGTCCGGGCTTCGGCGGATCGCGCGAGCTCGGCGTCATGACCGATCTGCGGGCCCAGGCCGAAGTGCTCGCCCAGCTCATTCCGCAGGGCCGGCGCGCCATCGTCGTCGGCCATTCGCTGGGCGGGCCGCTGGTGGCCTGGATGGCCATCGATCATCCCGAGCGCGTCTGCGGCGCGGTGATGGTGGCCGGGGCGGTGGCGGCCAGCGTCGAGCAGCCGCGCTGGTACAACCGCTTTGCGCACGGCTGGCTGGGCCGGCACCTGCTGCCCGAGGTGATCCTGCAATCCAACCGCGAGCTCATGGTGCTCGACGCCGAACTGCGGCGCCTCGACGCCGCGTGGCCGCAGCTGCAGCGCCCGCTCATCGCGATCCAGGGCGAAGACGACGCGCTGGTGTTGCCCGAGACGGCGGATTATCTGCAGCAGCGCGTGTCGCCCGACTGGCTACGCCTGCAGCGCGTCCCCGACCAGGGTCACTTCGTGGTGTGGGAGCGGCAGGATCTGGTGACGACGGCGATCCGAGGGCTGGCTTGCGCGTCGCAGGAGTGAGGGGTAGGCCGGGTCGAGGCGAACGGTTCGGATTTGCGGAGTTTCTTTACTCGTCGGAACGGACGTGTATAGGAAAACGGGGTTTTCTATACAGGTTGGTCCGGCCCGAAGCGCCGGTTCCCGCTGTGAGGATTCACTCTCCCGCAGCCCCGAACTTCGCCCGCACCTTGGCCGGAATATCCGCCACGCGCACGAACACCAGGCCGTCGAGCGTGCTGCCGAAGTCGGCGTCGACGTTGAAGCCGGCGAAGCGGCCGTTCAACTCCATGTAGTGGCGCACCAGCACGGGCAGCCCCATGCCGCGTTCGATGCGGGCCAGCACGCGCGACAGCAGCGCCGGATCGGCCAGCGCGGAGACGACGTTACGCGTCTCCTCTGCCGCGCGTGGCGTCTGCGGCGGCGTGCGCGGTCGCACCAGCGCGGTCAGTTCCTGGTCGCCGTGATGCGTCGACAGCGCGGCTTCGATCAGCGCCTGGCCGGCCGCGCTGTAGCTGGGGCTGATGCTCACCGGGCCGAACAGGCAGGCGATGGACGGATCGCGGTCCAGGATCGTGGCGATGCCGCTCCACAGCAGGCGCAGCGAGCGGAAATTGCGCTGCCACTCGGGTCGCACGAACGAGCGCCCCAGCTCGATGGCCGGGCCGATGCGTTCCAGCAGGCGTTCGTCGTAGTCGAACAGCGTGCGCGTGTAGAGCCCGGCCAGCCCCTGCCTGCGCCGGATGCGGTCGGTGAAGCCCAGCCGGTAGGCGCCCACCACTTCGCGGCGCGGGTGATGCCAGACGAACAGGTGCTCGTAGTGCGCGTCGAAGCGATCCAGGTCGCGGGCGCGGCCGGTGCCTTCGGCCACCTGGCGAAAGCTCAGCTCGCGCAGGCGACCGATTTCGTCGAGCACGGCCGGAATCCGGGCGGCGCGCGCGCAATAGACGCTGAACTCGCCGCTGCCGCAGAGCCGTGCTTCGGCTGGCAGGCCGGCGACTTCGGCGGCCAGCAGCTCGGCCGGCGTGGCGTCGGCGATCGGCGCCGGCACGCCCGGCGCCACCGGGCGCGAGCGGCCGCCCAGCGAATAGGTGAGCAGGCGCAGGTAGGCGGTCTGCGTGCCGGGCTCTAGGCGCGCCAGTTCGGCGGCCTGCAGCGGCTCGCCCAGGTGCACGCGCAGGGTCTGGCCGCGCAGGCGCAGCAGGTCGCGCACCAGGCAGCCCGTGCGCAGTCGCGGGTGCAGGGCGCCGGCCAGCAGCGAGCGCCAGGCGGCGTGGCCGGCGATGCGCGCGGGCAGCAGCTGGGCGCCGCTGCGGCGCGCCAGCATGGCCACCGAATCGGCCCAGGCCGGGTCGGCGATACGGCGCCGGCGCCAGTCCCAGCGGCTGACTTCGCCGGCCGGGAACACCACCAGCGCGCCGCCGGCCGCCAGATGGCGCAGGGCGCCACGGATGCCGGCCGTGCTGGCGCCGGCGCGGAACACGTCCACGGGCGCGATCAGCGGTGCCAGCTCGGGCAGGCGCCGCAGCAGGGTGTTGGCCAGCAGCAGCACGTCGCTGCGGCGGCGCAGCAGCAGATCGGCCAGCACCAGGCCGTCGGCGGCGCCGTAAGGGTGGTTGGCGACCACGATCAGCGGGCCGCTGGCCGGAATCGAGTCGGTATCGCCCGAGGCCAGCTGCCAGCGCAGCTCGACCTGGCGCAGCGCAAAGCGCACGAAGCCGGGGGCGTCGAGGTCGGCCGGGGCCTGGCGATAAAGCCTGGCGAGGCGGCTCAGGCCGGTCAGGCGCTCGGCCAGGCGGCTGAGCCAGCCCAGTCCCGGCACGCGGGGTAGCGACAGCAGGCTTTCGGCCTCGGTCGTCATCTTGGAATTCTCCTTTGAGCCGCGCCCGGGGCCCTGGACCGTCGTAGGCGCGGTCCATGGCATGGGGGCAGCGGCTGGCGCGGCTCCGGATGGCGCGCGCACGGGCGGCATCATCGAGACTCCGGCTGACTGCCGGCTAAACGGGCGCGGAGTTTACAAAACAAGGGCTTGTGACAGCAGAAGCGCCTTGGACAGGCTCAGGCCGGCGCGCTGGCGGGCCAGTGGAAGCGCGCCTCGTGCTCGCCCAGGGCGACGCCGCCGGGGCCGAAACGGCGCTCGACCATGCGACCGCGACCGCGCGCGTCCACCGCCACCACGGTGCTGGCGCGCGTGCCATAGAACGCGCTGCGGATGAAGGCCGAGGCCAGCAGGCGCTCGCGATCCACGCCGATGCCGGTGTCGGGCAGCTGCGCGTCGGGCGCGCGGTGCTCGTCGGCCAGTGCGTCGAACAGCGGATCGAAGTCGTCGAGGCGCCCCGCCTGCAGCCAGCCGCCCAGAGCCTCGCGCAGCGCCACGGTCTTGGGCCAGGGCGTGTCGAGCGAGGCGTTGGAGAGGCCGTAGAGGCCAGCGGCGAGCGCCCGCGCTTCGGGCCTCGGCTGGTTGCTGGCGAAGATCGCCTGCCGGGTATCGAACAGCAGCAGGTTGCAGGCGCCATAGCCCGCGAACTCCGGCAGCAGGCCGTCGACGTAGGCCTGCGCATCGGCCTGCCCGCGCAGAAAACCGCTGGCCAGCGCGCCGCGCGACTTGAGCTCGGCGGGCGCCGGTTCGGGCGAGCGCACGTTGGTCACGGCGGCGAGCCGCCCGTGCTCGGACACGCCCAGCCAGGTGCCGCCCGCCGTCAGGTCGCGCCCGGCCAGCAGTTGCGGCGCGTCGGCCCAGCGCGCCAGCGCGGCGCTGGGGCGGGCATGGAATTCGTCACGATTGCCGATGAGGACCAGCGGCCGGTCGGGATGCTGCTGCCAGCTGAAAGCGATGAGGCACATGGGCGGCGGCGGTCCGCTGCGGGCGAGCGCGCATGCTACCCAAGCCGGGGTCGGCGCGGGTTTCGATAGCCTCAGGCCATCGAAACCGGCCGATGATTCAATTGGATTCGATCGCGCTCGCTCAGCAGAATCGCCCGACGGCAGCTGTTGCGACCGACGACGAATACAAGAGGAGACCGCCCATGACGCTGCGTGAACTGCGCTATCTCGTGGCGCTGGCGGACCTGCGCCATTTCGGACGGGCGGCCGAGTGCTGCCACGTGACCCAGCCCACGCTGTCGGCGCAGCTGCGCAAGCTCGAAGCCTACCTGGGCCAGACGCTGATCGACCGCAACGCGCGGCAGATCGAACTCACGCCCGTGGGCGAGCAGATCGTGGATCGCGCGCGTCGCCTGCTGGCCGAGGCCGACGACATCCTGCGACTCACGCGCCAGCATCGCGAACCGCTGGAAGGCGTGCTCAACATCGGCATCATTCCCACGCTGGCGCCGTACTTTCTGCCCGAGCTGCTGCGTCGCCTGCGCGAGCGCTATCCCAAACTGCAGCTGATCGTGCAGGAGGATTTCACCGCCAACCTCGTCGCCAAGCTCAAGGACGGCCTGCTCGATGCCGCGCTGCTGGCGCTGCCGGCCTCGGTGGCCGATCTGGGTTATGTGGAGCGGCCGCTGTTCGACGAGCCGTTCTGGCTGGTGTGCCCGCCCGGCCATGCCGTGGCGCAGCGCGACAGCGTCGACGCCGACGCGATGGCCGAACTCAAGATGCTGCTGCTCACCGACGGCCACTGCATGAAAGGCCAGGCGCTGGCGATCTGCCGGGCTGGCGATGCAGGCTCCGACGAAGCCGACTTTCGCGCCACCAGCCTGGAGACGCTGCGTCAGCTCGTCGGTGCCGGCCTGGGCTGCACGCTGCTGCCGTCGCTGGCCGTGAGCCAGCTGCCGCCGGGCCAGTTCGTCGTCAGGCCGTTGCGCGAAGCGGCGTCGCGACGCATCGGCCTGGTGTGGCCGTCCACGCATCGGCGACGTGACGAACTGGAGCTGATGGCCGGCCTGCTCGCCGAGCAGGCGCCCGACGGCACCTGGCCGATCAAGGCCGCAGCCTGAGCGAGCGCCGAGCCGCGTCGCGGCATTGAGGTTGTCGATGGCAGCGGTTGGCGTTTTCCATTTCACGCCGCGCCGCGCGCTACTTAACTTGCACTCCGCTTTCATACCCACAGGAGTGCACGATGCCCACGTCCCTCATTCATAGCGGAGCCGCCGGCCTGATCGCGCTGACGCTTGCCGCCAGCAGTTTTGCAGCCGGCGCTGCCGCCGCGCCGCTGACGCGCGACAACGGCGCGCCGGTCGGCGACAACCAGAACAGCCTCAAGGCCGGGCCGCGCGGGCCGGTGCTGATGGAAGACTTCGTCCTGCGGGAAAAGATCTTCCACTTCGACCACGAGCGCATCCCGGAACGCATCG
>JALRLM010000251.1 GCA_023254435.1 Hydrocarboniphaga sp. | reverse complement strand
AGCCGAGTCGGCTCCCTCGCCCACGGGCGTCGCCCCCGCCGACGCGCCAATCACCACCGACGCTGGCACGCTCGCGACCGATCCGGCCGCTGCCAGCGCGGGCAGCGGCAACACAGCCGTCGAAACGTCGGCACCCGCCGCGCCGGCCGCCGTGCCCGAAGCGACGACGTCGACGCCGGCCGCTGCAGGCGCCAACGCGCTCAGGCTCAATTTCGTCTCCATCTCCTGGGCGCGCATCGAGGATGCCGACCGCAAGGTGCTGCTCAACCGCGTGGTGCAGGCCGGCGAGCGGCAGGTACTCGACGGCAATCCGCCGTACTCGGTGTTCCTGGGCAATGCGCCGGGCGTCGAGGTGGAGTACCAGGGCAAGGCCGTCGATTTCAAGGACAAGATCCGCGATACCGCCACGGCCCGTTTCACGGTTCCGTTGTCGCCCTGATCTACGCTCCCGATCCGACCTGAGCTCATCCGGAGACCGCCATGTCCATGCAAGCCCATCACCGCATCGAGCGGCGCAAGAGCCGGCAGATTCACGTCGGTCGCGTCGCCGTGGGCGGCGATGCGCCGGTGTCGGTGCAGACCATGACCAACACCAAGACCGAGGACGTCGCCGCCACCGTGGCGCAGATCCAGGCGGCGGCCAAGGCCGGCGTCGACATCGTGCGGGTCTCGGTGCCCACGCTGGCCGCGGCCAAGGCTTTCGGCGAGATCCATCGCCAGATCGACGGTCTGGTGCCGCTGGTGGCCGACATTCACTTCAACTACAAGTGCGGCATCGCGGCAGCCGAGCAGGGCGCCGACTGCCTGCGCATCAATCCGGGCAACATCGGCAGCGATGCCAAGGTGGCCGAGATCATCGCCTGCGCGCGCCATCACGGCATTCCGATCCGCATCGGCGTCAACGCCGGTTCGCTCGAAGCCGACCTGCAGGAAAAGTACGGCGAGCCCAACGCCGATGCGCTCGTGGAATCGGCGCTGCGCCACATCAACATCCTCAAGCGCCACAACTTCGAGGACTTCAAGGTCTCGCTGAAAGCCTCCGAGATCTTTCTGACCGTCGCCGCCTATCGCAAGCTGGCGACGCAGATCGACCAGCCGCTGCATCTGGGCATCACCGAAGCCGGCGGCCAGCGCGCGGGCGCGGTCAAGAGCTCCATCGGCCTGGGCATGCTGCTGGCCGACGGCATCGGCGACACCATCCGCATTTCGCTGGCGGCCGATCCGGTCGAGGAAGTGAAGGTGGGCTGGGACATCCTGAAGTCGCTGCACATCCGCAATCGCGGCATCAACCTGATCGCCTGTCCGAGCTGCTCGCGGCAGAACTTCGATGTCATCAAGGTGGTGGCCGAACTCGAATCGCGTTTCGAGCCCATCGACGAGCCGCTCGACGTCGCGGTGATCGGCTGCGTGGTCAACGGCCCCGGCGAATCGCGCGAAGTGGCCGTGGGCGTGGCCGGTGGTTATCCGAACTCGATCTACGTCGACGGCAGCATCCAGCACAAGGTCCACAACGATCAGCTCGTCGATCGTCTCGAAGCGCTGGTGCGCGAGAAGATCGAGGCCCGCAAGGCGGCCAAGGCCAACGAAAACCCCAGCGCCGCCTGATCGCGCTGCAAGCACACAATTCATGGCTCAGAAAATCCAATCCATTCGCGGGTTCAACGACGTGCTGCCGGCCGATTCCGGCCTCTGGCAGCACCTGCACGACACCGCGCGCGGCGTGTTCGAAGACTACGGCTATGCGGAGATCCGCCTGCCCGTGGTCGAGCGCACCGACCTCTACAAGCGCGCCGTCGGCGAAGTCACCGACGTGGTCGAGAAAGAGATGTACGCCTTCGAGGATCGCGGCGGCGAGCACATCGCCCTGCGTCCCGAATTCACCGCCGGTGTCGTGCGCATGGGCGTGGAGCACGGCCTGTTCCACAACAGCCAGCAGCGCGTCTGGTGCACCGGTCCGGTGTTCCGCTACGAACGCCCGCAGGCCGGACGCTATCGGCAGTTCCACCAGCTCAACGTCGAGGCCTACGGCATCAACGGGCCCGACGTCGATGCCGAACTCATCGCGATGTCGGCGCGGCTGTGGAAGAAGCTCGGCTTCACCGGGCTGAGGCTGGAGATCAATTCGCTGGGCCAGGCCGAGGCGCGCGCGCGTTATCGCGCGGCGCTGATCGAATTCCTGGAGCGTCACGAGTCCTCGCTCGATGAGGACTCCAGGCGCCGCCTGCACGCCAACCCGCTGCGCGTGCTCGATTCCAAGGTGCCGACCACGCAGGCCATCGTCGCCGATGCGCCCAGCATTCTCGATTACCTCGACGCCGACTCGGCCGCGCACTTCGACGGCCTGCGCCAGGGCCTGTCGGACCTGGGCGTCGACCACGTGGTCAATCCGCGTCTCGTGCGCGGGCTCGATTACTACACCAAGGGCGTGTTCGAGTGGATCACCACCGAACTCGGTGCTCAGGGCACGATCTGCGCCGGCGGCCGCTACGACACGCTGGTCGAACAGCTCGGCGGCGGCCCGACGCCGGCCGTGGGCTGGGCCAGCGGGGTCGAGCGCCTGATCCTGCTTCTGCAGGCCAAGGCCGCCGAGCTGCCGGCCAGTGGTCCGGCCCTCGTGGTCTGCTCGCTGGGCGAAGCCGCGCAGCGCGAAGCCGCCCGGCTGGCCGAGACCCTGCGCGACCGGTTTCCGGGCGCGGGCGTGCAGCTGTCGGTCGGTGGCGGCAAGCTGCCGGCCCAGTTCAAGCGCGCCGACCGCTCCGGCGCGCGCTACGCGCTGGTGCTCGGCGAGGCCGAAATCGCCGCCCGGCAGGTTCAAGTAAAATCGCTGCGCGACGCGGCCTTTCCACAAGAAACCTGCAGCTGGGCTGAACTGCCGGCCCGGCTCGAGAGTCTGTTATCGCGCTGAGCACGGCCGACCGGCCGCGCCGCACCCCTGGCTTCATCACTCGATCGATCAAGAGATTTCCGTGGCGACCCATCACGACGACGAAGAACAACTCGACAACCTCAAGCGCTGGTTCAGCGAAAACTGGATGGCCCTGGCTGCGGGACTGGTGATCGGTTTCGGCGCCATCGGCGGCTGGCAGGGCTGGAAGGCGTATCACGAGAAGCAGTACCTGGCCGCCTCGCAGATGTACACCGATCTCAAGAAGGCGCTGGAGGCCAGCAAGCCCGCCGAGGCCGCCGGCATCGCCGACAAGCTGCAGGCCGACTACCCGGGCACGCCCTATGCCACGGCGGCGGCGCTGCGCCTGGCGCAGGTCGCCGTGATCGACAACAAGCTCGACGACGCCGCCAAGCGTCTCGACTGGGTCGTCGCCAACGGCGATGACGATTCGCTCAAGCAGCTCGCCAAGGTGCGCAAGGCTCGCGTGCTGTGGCAGCAGGGCAAGGCCGACGAGGCGCTCAAGGCCGTCGAAGGCGAGGGCGGCGAGTTCGCCTCGCTGGCCGCCGAGCTGCGGGGTGACATCCAGCAGGCCAAGGGCGATCGCGACGCCGCGCGCAGCGCCTACGAGGCTGCGCTCAAGGCCGCGCCTGAAAACGCCGCCAACCGCGCGCTGCTGCAGCAGAAGCTCGACGATCTCGCGGTCGAAACCGCAGCCGCCGAACCGGCCGCCGCGCCGGCTGCCGCCGAAGCGGTGAAACCCTGATGCGCGCGCCGCTTAAAGTCTCGCTGGTCGCGCTCTGCGTCGGCGTGGCCTTGCTGTCGGCCTGTTCGGACAAGAAGGGCAAGGTACGCGAACCGGCCAAGCTGGTCGAAATCGCCAACCCGGCGATTCGCCCGCACACGGTGTGGACGGCCAGCACGGGCGGTAGCGGTAAGTATTTCAGCGAGCTGCGCGCGGGCGTGGAGGTGGATGCGCTCTACGCCGCCGATATCGAAGGCCACGTCTGGTCCCACTCGCTCGACACCGGCAAGCGCCTGTGGAGCGTCAACACCAAGGCGCGCATCGCCTCGGGTCCCAGCGTCTCGGGCGATCTGGTGCTGGTCGGCACGCTCGACGCCGAAGTGATCGCGCTCAAGCGCGCCGACGGCTCCGAAGTCTGGCGTGCGCCGCTGTCCAGCGAAGTGCTGGGCCCGCCCGTGGGCGATGGCAACGTCGTGGTCGCGCGTTCGGTCGACGGCCGCGTGTTCGGCCTGTCGGCCGCCGATGGCCAGCGCCTGTGGAACTTCGATCGCAGCGTGCCCGAGCTGGTGTTGCGCGGCCTGTCCAAGCCCATCATCTCGGGCTCGTCGGTCATCGTCGGCATGGAAAACGGCCGGCTGGTGTCGCTGTCGCTGGCCGATGGCGAGGCGCAATGGGAACAGCCCATCGCCGTGCCGCAGGGCCGCACCGTGCTCGATCGTCTCGTCGACATCGACGGCGACATGATCGAAGGCGACGACTGCCTCTACGTGGCCAGCTTCGGCGGCGAAGTGGCCTGCCTGTCGCCGACCAGCGGCGAAGTGGCCTGGCGCCGTGGCGTGAAGTCGTACAACGCGCTGGCGCTCGGCGGCGGCAAGCTGCTGGTCTCGGACGAAAGCGGCGTGGTGTGGGCGCTCGATGCGCGCAGCGGTGCCGCGGCCTGGAAGCAGGAAGGCCTGCTCTACCGCAAGCTGTCGCCGCCGATCTATTTCCACGGCTATGTCGTGGTCGGCGATTTCGAGGGCTACCTGCACTGGCTCGACCCCTCGGACGGCAAGATCGTGGCGCGCACGCGACTGGGTAGCGATCCCATCGTCGCGCCGCCCGTGGCGACCGACAATCTGCTGTACGTGCTCGGCAAATCCGGCAAGCTGGCCGCGATCAGCCTGGACAAGAAGTCGTAATCGATCACCGATGCCGGTGACTGCGAGTTAAGGAGTTCGTCGATGCAATCGGGTCTGCCCGTTCTGGTTTTGGTGGGCCGCCCCAATGTCGGCAAGTCCACGCTGTTCAACCGCCTCACCGGCACGCGTGATGCGCTGGTGGCCGATTACGTCGGCCTCACGCGCGACCGCCAGTACGGCCGCGGTGTCACCGAGATCGACGGCGAGGAGCGCAGCTTCATCGTCGTCGACACCGGCGGCCTGATGCCCGAGTCGTCCGATCCGCTGGCCGCGCTGGCCGAGGAGCAGGCTCAGCTCGCGCTCGAGGAAGCCGACCACATCTTCTTCCTGACCGACGGCATCGCCGGCCGCCACGGCAGCGACGAGGCCATTGCCTCCCGGCTGCGCAAGCTCGGCAAGCCGCTGACGCTGCTGGTCAACAAGACCGAAGGCAAGGCGCGCGGCGGTGCACGCGGCATCGCCGTCAGCGACTTCTACGCGCTGGGCCTGGGCGAACCCGAACCAATCTCGGCCGAGCACGGCGACGGCGTGCCCACGCTGCTGCGCCGCGTGCTGGGCCCGTTTCCCAAGCCAGAGATCGAGGCGGCCGAAGTCCCCGGTGAAGTGCGCGTGGCTATCGTCGGCCGTCCCAACGTCGGCAAGTCCACGCTGGTGAACCGCCTGGTCGGCGACGAGCGCGTGGTCGCGGCGGACCGGCCCGGCACCACGCGCGATGCCATTCGCGTGCCCTTCGAGTACGAAGGCAACGCCTACACGCTGATCGACACCGCCGGCATCCGCCGCCGCTCGCGCGTCGAAGAAGTGATCGAGAAGTTCTCCATCGTCAAGACGCTGCAGGCGATCGAGAGCGCGCACGTGGTCATCGTCGTCGTCGACGCGCACAACGACGTCGGCGAGCAGGACGCGCGCCTGATGGGCCTGGTCGCACAGCGCGGCCGCGCGATGATCCTCGCCGTCAACAAGTGGGATGGCCTGGATCCGGGCGAGCGCGAGCAGACCAAGTACAAGGTCAGCCTCAAGATGCCGTTTCTCGACTACACGCCGGTGCACTACATTTCGGCGCGTCACGGCTCGGGTGTCGGCGTGGTGATGCGCGACGTCAAGGTGGCCTACGACTCGACGATGAAGGATCTGCCGACGCCGGAGCTGACACGCATCCTGGAGCGCAGCGTCGACCGCCATGCGCCGCCGGCCGTGCTGGGGCGTCGCATCAAGCTGCGCTATGCGCACCAGGGCGGCAGCAACCCGCCGCAGATCGTCGTCCACGGCAACCAGACCGACAAGCTGCCGGTGACCTACAAGCGCTATCTGGCCAACGAATTCCGCAACCACTTCGAGCTCAAGGGCGTGCCGCTCGTGCTCTCGTTCAAGACCGGCGACAACCCGTTCAAGGACAAGAAGAACGTGCTCACGGGCCGACAGATCAAGAAGAAGCAGCGCGCGATGAGGCACTTCAAGAAGTAAAGCCTGCAGCGGCCGCCGCGCGCCAGCCCCGACCGGACGCGGCGACGCGCGCGGGGCCTCACTCCGGATCGCGATCGAAAGCCACGGTGCCGGGCGGCAACGCCACCCACGGATGCCGGCGGCAGTCATAGACCGAGACCTGTGGTGGCGGGAACCGCGGATCGGCGAAAGCCCCCACGGCGACGCTGACATGCGTGTCGTTACCGTCCTCGGTGTGAAACAGCGTGCTGCCACAGACCGGGCAGAAGTGAAACACGAAGCTCGCGCCCTGATCGCCTCGGCGCGGGTACTGCGTCGAGTGGCCACTGACTTCGTAAGGCGTGGAGAACGTGGCCAGTGTCGCGAACACGCTGCCGGTTCTCTGCTGACAGGCCAGGCAATGGCAGACGCCGACGCCGAGCGGCTCCCCATGCAGGCGAATGCTCAACTGGCCGCAGGAGCAGGAGGCGCTGCGATGGGGCAGGGTTTGGTTGGTCATGTCAGTGCGGGTTCTGCGGCAGGCCGTCGGTGATCTCGTAGTAGTCGCCTTTCTCGGCGACGAAGATGTGCATCGCGAGTCGTGTTGCTGTCGGCGTGTCGAAGGCGCCCATGGCGATCGATATCCAGTCGCGATGCAGCGGATCCCAGAACAGCGTGGAGCCGCAGTGGCAGCAGAAGCCGCGTCGCACCGACGATGACGAGGCGTACCAGCGGACATGCTCGCCGCCTTCGATGCGCAGCGCCGAGCGCGGCGCGTTGGCGGAGACGAAGAAGTGCCCGGACTGCTTGCGGCACTGCCGGCAATGGCAGGCATCGGGCGGCGCCAGTTCGGCATCGATCGTGAAGCGAACCTGGCCGCAGAGACAGGAGCCTTTGAGCGCATCGGACATGAGCCAGCCTCGGGCGGACGAACAGGTGACGATCTTAGTCGCCTTGCCGGCGTGAATGCGGGCCAGCGGATCCGCTTCGGCAGCGTCTGAAGGCAAACGCCATAGCGACGTCAGGCGCTCGGCCCGTATCGCACTTGTGGATCCCCGGTTCCGCGAGCGGGCGCTGCGCTTTGCTTCGGTGTCGTGTGCCGTCGACTGCAAGCCCGGTGAGCGACCAGCACCCGGATTGCGACGTGCTGTGGTTCTCATCACTGGCTCACGGGCGTGGCGGAATCATCAAGCTGGGCGATGCGGTTCACCCGGCAGGGGGATCACTCTTGGTGTGCGGGACGGGGGTCTCGCATTCGATCCGGATCACGGGTTCAGGCACCAAGGGGAAAACAACGTGAGCAACACATGGGCGCGACTCATCGCGCAAGGTGTCGTGCTGGCCAGCGTCATGGGGACGATGCCGGCCGAGGCGGCGGCGTTCGCGGGGGGGCTCAAGGCCGGGACACTGGGTCTTGGCGGCGAGATCGCGGTGGGTCTCAACAACTACCTGGGCGTTCGCGCGTCGTTCAACAGCTTCGACTACAGCGATACCCGTGAAGAGGACGGCATCGAGTACGACGGCAAGCTCGAGCTCAAAAGCTTCGGCGCGCAGCTGGACCTTCATCCGTTCAAGGGCAACTTCTATCTCACGGGCGGCTTCTTCTCCAACGGCAACAAGCTGAGACTGCACGCTTCCGATCCGACGGGCACCGAGGTCTACGACATCGGCGACGCGGAATATCGCTCGGACACCAGTGATCCGCTGAACATCAAGGGCGCGCTGGACTTCAAGTCGACGGTGCCCTACTTGGGCTTGGGTTGGGGGCATGCGCCGGTCGGTGAGTCCAGCCTCTACTTCCGCTTCGAGCTCGGCGCCTACTTCCAGGGCGCGGGCAAGCTCGCGCTCGATGCGTCGGGCAGTGCGGTCGATGAGAATGGCGACAGCTTCGACGTCGACGGCAGCTCGCCGGAAGCACAGCTGTTCCAGGCCAATCTCGAGCAGGAACGCGCCGAGACCGAGAGCGACATCGGCGAGTTCAAGATCTGGCCGGCCATCGAGTTCGCCATCGGCTATCGCTTCTGATGCCATGGTGTGCTTACTCAACTCGAGCGCCGCAGGGCCTGGTCTTGTCGTCAGCCTGACGCTGGGCGCCCTGTTGCTGCCCTCGATGGCGCGGGCGGATCCGTTCCACCATCGAAACCTGATGGTCGGCGAGAGAGCGGCGGGGCTCGGTGGGGCCTACGTGGCCTTGTCGGACGATACCGCCGGGCTGTTTCACAACCCGGCTGGCACGCCGTATTCGCAAGAGCTGGCGTCGGCGACGGTCAACGTGCTCAATCGCGTGGAGACCGAATACGAAGAGTTCTTTCCCGACGGGGCTTCGCTGAGCTCCACGTCGTCGGGTCTGGTGCCGAGCTATTTCGGTGTGCAGCGCAGTGTCGGGCCTTATGTCCTTGGCTTCTCCATCGCGGTCACCGATTCGCTATCGGAGCGGCAGATCGACAGCACGGCTTTTGCCATGAATGGTGCGACGGTCGATGAATTCCTGAGCGGTGACATCGACGTCGACGTCTACAACGCTGGACCCAGCGTGGCGATGAACTTCGGTGGTGGCTGGTCGGGAGGCATGACGCTCTATGGCAGTTACCGCGATCTGCGCGAATCACGCAGCATCGGTGGCGAGGCCACGCGTACGGGTGTCGAAGCGGGCACGACGGAGCGCCTCAATGTGCTCACAAGCTATCGCATCGAAGATACGCAATACGGTCTGCGTCCAGTGCTGGGACTGCAATACCGCGCATCGCGCGGCAGCCTTGGCCTCACGGTGTCGCGCGACTTCGGCATCGATCGCGAGTATCACTACTTCTATCGCAGCTCACGCAATCTCGTCAGCCAGAATGCGGATGGCGTGCAGACGCCATTGCAAGTTCTCAACATCGACTCCGACTCAAAGAGCTCTGAGTTGCAGCGCTATCCGTGGCAGATCTCGGCAGGCGCTTCGTTTCTGCTCACGCCGAGCTGGCGCATCGCCCTGCAGGCCGATCACTACACCGAAGTTACGCAGACTGTGATCGCCGGCGCCGACGCGAATTCGCCGCCCGTCACGCGCCGCTTCCGGGATGTCACCAACTTTTCGATCGGCACCGAAGTGTCGCTCGCCCATCGCACGCGCGTTCGTGGGGCGCTGTACTCCGATTACGCCAATGCCAGCGTCGACGATGCCGGCAAGTTCGAGCGGCGTGAAGACATCGACCTGATCGGTGGAGCGCTTGGTTTCACCTACGACAGTGGCAAGCGCCAATACAAGGCGGGCTTCTACTACTCGCAGGGTAGCGGCAAGGGCACGCTGGGCGATCTGGGTGAACTCAATTTCAGTGGCGAGCAGGCCGTCGGTGCCCGCTCGCGCAATCTCACTTTGTTCTTCGGTCTGGAGATTTGATCATGGCGAACCGCAATCGCGATCGCGGTACTGCTGAGATGTCGTGGCTGGGGCGCGGGCGTGTCCTGCTGCTGGCGGTCCTCGCGCTGGCATTGGCCGCTTGCGGCGGTGGAGGCGGTGGCGAAGACGACGATGACGGAGGCGAGCGGCCTTCTCTGACGATCGCGGTGACACCGGCCACCATCACGCTGGGTGGCACGGCCACGGTGAGCTGGAACGCGTCCGGCGCCACAGCCTGCACGGCCAGTGGAGCCTGGAGCGGTACGCGCGGACTCAACGGCAACGAGATCGTCACGCCCGACATCGTGGGCGCGTTGGGCTACACGCTGAGTTGCGACGGGTCTGGCGGCAGCATCAGTCGAACCGCGACGCTGACGGTGGAAGCGCCTTCGGAGAAGGAGACGATGACGCTGACCGGATTCGTCATCGTCGCCGGCATTCCGTCGCAGCCGGTCGTGCCCGCGACCGTGGTCATCACGGTCGGTGACGATGAGCCGGTGACCACTACGACGGACGGCAGTGGCGCCTACACCATCCAGATCGAAGTAGAGGATGACGACGACGTCGTCACTGCGATCGCGACCGCCGGCGCTTCGGCCCCGGCTGCCGGACTCAAATCCGCATCGGGCAGCCAGATCAAGCTGGCATCGATACTGGGCAGTGTTGCAGAAATCAAGGAGAAGGCCGGCGAAGACGACACGCTGAGCGCCGACGACAACATCCGCAACAACCTCACGCAGTTGAGCACGGCCGAATATGCGCTGGCGGTTCAGGCCAACGGTGGCAGCACGATAGTCAACGCCGAGCAATTGGGTGCCGCGCTCGCGGCGATCGACTCCAGCAAGATGCTCGACCTCGCCGGCACGATCAAGCTGATCGCGCAGGATCCGGACTACGCGCTGCCATCCGGCACGAGCGACACTCTGGCCTTCGCGCTGGCGGCCGAACTGCGCGACACCTACGTGGCGCAAATCAAGTCGACCCCCGAGGGGCAGGCCGACCTCGATCAGGCGATCGCCGAAACGCTGTCCGATCCCAAGGCAGTGGAAGCCCCGACGGCTACCGAGGTGCCGGCTACGCTGATTCTTGCGGAGCCAGTGGCCAGCGATCCGGCTGCCTATACCAATTCCAGCGGCCTGGTCAACCGCTTCGCGCTCTCTGCGGATGGGACTGGCAACTACAGCCATGCAGGTTACTACTCGACGACCATCTGGAGCCTCGCTGGATCACAGATCCTCGTCGAGCTGCAGCAGCCGGTGGTGACGGCCGGCCTCACCTACGATTCCGCGAGCGGCGAGCAGGTGCCTTACACCAACACGATTCGCCAGCTGCGCCTGAGCAAGACGGGCGAGCATACCTACTCGCTGGCTTACACATTCGAAACCTCGGTCAATGGTGCTGCACCGTCGACGACCGAGGTGCTTGCAAACAAGACCGTCCTGCAGCCTGGCGTCAACCTTCGTTCGATGATGGCGAGCTCGATGCTCGCCACGACCTGGGCGGCATCGACGTACTCGGACGCATTCGACACCAGCCAGCCGCCGGAACCGAACTACAACAATCATTTGCGCGCCGATGTGGTGAGATTCAACGAGAACGGCGCGGGCTACGCCCCGTTGACTAGCCGCGATTTCACTTATCGCAATCGGGATGACGGCGCTTTGGAACTGAGTTTCGAGGATGGATCTGTGGTCGGCTACTACCACTACGTGTCTGTCAACGCCGATGCAGGTTTCTGGTACGTCGAAACCATAAAGGCTGGGCGTCGCTATGGCGATCTCGAGAAATACTTCAAGGAACCTGTCTCGTCAGGTGCAGCACTCAATGACGATGCATCGATTCCCGGCCGCTACTTCCAGTTCGGCTACGGGCAGGAGTACAAGCCAGCCAGCGATCGCGCGGCCTACGCGCAGGCCACTGGCTTTGCCTTGCGACTCAGCGCCGATGGAACCGTCCTGCATGAAACATCGGAGATCGATGAAAGCGGGCAGCTCTACACTGGGGTCTCGTCCCGCTCGCGCTACTGGCGCCGCGATGTGGGCGGCTTCATCGTCAACGCCTATTACGATGGCGCTACGGATAGTGGCATCTGCAACCCTGCGGTGACCAGTACCTGCGTAAACGATGACCGTCGGACAATCCGTTACCCACGTCTGAGCAAGGATGGTCGCTACATATACTGGATCGAGCAACGCCAGTTCGGCACAGCCGAGGATGGCTATGCAGTCACGCCTTCCACGCCGTCGAGCTGGTTCGCGCGCTGGTACGAGGTGCAGAGCCCGAACATGCTCGCCGGTACCTGGGAGCCGGTCTCTTACAACGGGGTTGCGCTGCCGGCGCACCAGCTGGTCTTCAACTTCTTTCCCGATGGCCGCTTCCTGACCGCAGCCGACAACGACGATCCCAACTGCGAGAACAATGGCGAGGGTCTCAAGCTGGGCTCCTATGGCTGGTCGCCTGCGGTCGGTGCGGCGGGCGAACTGCTGACGGCGCCGCTGGGCGCGACTTATTCGGTCAACCAGATCGGCGGCTGTGGCCTGGGCGAGGGCAGCCCGCTGACGCTCAATGGGCTCGGTGAAATCGTCGTCGGCCCCGAAGGCGACCAGGCGGTGCTGCGTCGCGTACCGAGCCTGGAGAATCAGCTGGTCGGTTCGTGGTTGCACGCGCCGCTGTCGACCCAGCCGCTGGTGCCGCCCGAAAAGCCGGCCGTGCTGACCTTCTTCCCCGATGGCCGCTACGTCGCGGCGACCATGGACAGCAACGATCCCAACTGCAACGACGGCGTCGAGTTCGGCCAGTACCACTTCGATGCGGCGGCGGGCGGCATCGTCTTCCACGATCTCACGCTGGACACGAGCGTCTGCGGCACGGTCGACGAAGGGGATGGCACCAACATCTTCCCGTTCGTGTCGCTGCAGGGCAGCGAGATGATGCTGGGATCGGAAGGCGCTCCGCTGCCCTTCATCAAGCTCACGGGGCCCTGATGCACCGTCGCGATCACGCGCGCTGAGACGTCAACGAAAAAGGCCGTCGCCGGATATCCGGCGACGGCCTTTTTTGCTTGGAGCCACGTATTACGCAGCCTTGGCGACCTCGCTCACCGGCAGGCGGATCAGATAGTCGAACGCCGACAGCGCGGCCTTGGAACCTTCGCCCATCGCGATGACGATCTGCTTGTACGGCACCGTGGTGACGTCGCCGGCCGCAAACACGCCCGGAATCGAAGTCTGGCCCTTGGCGTCGACCACGATCTCGCCGCGATTCGACAGCTCGATCGCGCCCTTGAGCCATTCGGTGTTGGGCACCAGGCCAATTTGCACAAACACGCCTTCCAGCGGCACCAGGTGCTCTTGGCCGCTGACCCGGTCTTTGTATTTCAGACCATTGACCTTGCCGTCGGCGCCGGTGATT
>JALRLM010000245.1 GCA_023254435.1 Hydrocarboniphaga sp. | reverse complement strand
TGTCGCCCGGACGCAGGTGCGAGTTCCACGGAGCCGGGTTGCCGGTGCCGCAGAAGATCAGGTCGACGTCGGCGCCGTAAGTGCAGCCGAGCCAGGTGGCCGCGCCGCCGGTCTTCCACTGGTCGCCCTGCCAGCTCGCGTTGAGCTTGCCGGTGATGCCATTGTCCTTGCCGTTGAGCGTGCCCATGTGGCCTTCGACGGTCGGACGCGACCACACCAGCTTGCCGGTCTTGGCGTCGCGTGCATCGACGCGACCGACGATGCCGAATTCGCCGCCGGAGTTGCCGGTGACGACCAGGCCATTGACGATCAGCGGCGCCGCGGTGGCGGAGTAGCCGGCCTTGTAGTCATCGGTCTTTTCGCTCCAGACCACCTTGCCGGTGTCCTGGTTGAGCGCGACCAGCTTGGCGTCGAGCGTGGCGAAGATCACCAGATCGTCGTACAGCGCGGCGCCACGGTTCACCACGTCGCAGCAGGGCATGATGCCGTCGGGCAGACGGGCTTCGTACTGCCACAGCTTCTCGCCGGTCTTGGTGTCGAGCGCCCAGATGCGCGAGTACGAACCGGTGACGAACATCTTGCCGTTGTAGACGACCGGCTGCGTTTCCTGGCCGCGCTGCTTTTCGTCGCCGAACGAGAACGACCACACCGGGACCAGGTCACCGATGGTGTCGGTGTTGACCTGCTTGAGCGGGCTGTAACGCTGTCCGCCCTGACCCATGCCGACGGTCACCACGTCGTCGGTGCTCTTTGCATCGTTGCTGATCATGCTGTCGGTGACGCCAGCGGCGCCCACCGTCGTCGACACCGCCATGCCCGCGAGGAGCAGCGTTGCCGAGCGCCGCAGTGCGGCGTTCCCACTCTTACCCATGAAGCCCAAGCGCGTATTCATTTTTTAACTTCCTCCAAACGAGTTGGTTGCCTCGGTGATACGTCCGAGTCCCGAGGGCGGGCGCGCGGACGCAGTTTCGATGCCAGCTTTGCCACTTTGAAAAACCGTTCTAATTCAATGTCTTTTATTGCTGGTCAGTGGGCCTTGAGTGACAGCTGTGGCAGAAATGCCACAGTCAGTGACAGGACACGCCGAATCGCAGATAAAAAAGTGGCCGGGCTAAAAAGCCCGGCCTAAGGCTCCTCAGGGAGCTACGCCGAGAGTCAGAAAGAGAGATAGGCGCCGACGTTGAAGTTGCTGCTGTTGTTTTCGGCGCCGTTGTGCGCTTCGGTTGTGACGTCGCTGAACTCGGCCAGCAGCGTCAGATTGGGCGTCAGGCTGTGATACACACCGAACGTGTACTTGCTGTTCTTCTCGAGCAGGTTGGGGGTGTTGGCCGCATCGGTCGAGTTGGCAAAATCCAGATTGCTTTCGCCGTAGTTCACGCCGAGCTTGGTGTCGCCGATGGTGTAGGTCAGCTGCGCGATGAAGCCGTCGGAATCGCGCTCGTCGCCGGCTCCGTCGTCGGACAGTACGAACAGGCCCGTGGTGCCCACGCCCTTGCCCGTGTACCAGTAGGCCATGATCTGCGCGGGGCCGAAGGTGTACTTGCCGCCGATGTCGAAGGCCGAGCTCTTGAAGTCCTGCGCATCGGTCACGCCTTCCTGCTTCTGCGACAGGAACGCTGCCGACAGATACAGGTCACCGGCCTTGTAAGCCAGCTTGCCATGGAAGCCCGGCGCGGCCTTGGGCGTCGACGTGCCCTGCAGCAGCGGCTCGATCGGATCGAAGGCGCCGATGGTGGCGGTGAAGCCACCAAAGCTCGGCGTGGTGTAGTTCATCTGCGCCAGCGTGTCGGTGTAGATGTAGCCGAAGCCGATCGAACCCAGCGAGGTGTTGGCCGGAGCGCCACCCGACAGCGCGCCACCGACGCCCACGCCCGGCAGGGTCATGTCGTTGATGATGGCGTCGAAGCCGAACAGGCCGAAGTTGCGGCCCAGCGTGAACGTACCCATGGTGCTGTTGCCCACGGTCATGAAGACCTGGCGCACGTCGAGGCCTGCGGTGCCCAGAGCGGTGCTGGAGCCGCCGGCCTGCAGGTTGGGGCTGCCGCCGTCGTTGGTGCTGATGCCCGGATACAGGCCGATGGTGGCGGCGATGTCGTAGCCCTTCTGCGTCGTCGACGCGCCGATCACGAGCGCGGCCGGCAGCAGGCCGTTGCTGATCGAGGAACTGTTCTTTTCGGTATCGCCGCCGGCCGTGCAGGCGCCGCCGACGGTGACGATGGCAGCGGGGCTGCTGTCGCACTGCGAGTTCACATAGTGAACGTTGATATTGCCGTTGACCGTGAAATTCCAGTCACCAGCCTTCATCTCCACGGCGTGGGCGCTCTGTGTCGCCAGCAGAGCGGCAGCCGCCGCCGCCAACGCACCGATGCTGCGTTCTCTCATCATTTTTGAATCTCCCATCGAGTCGTAATGTGGCGCTGCGCTTGTCGCAGCGCCGCCCGCTTCGGTGCTCCTTTACTCATTCGCACGCATCCGAAGCGGGCGCCAAAAGGCAACCGCCGTGCCACTGACGAAAAGTGAGAAAAAACCCTTTGAAAATAAGCTTCCAGATTGGGAGTAATTCCCGTTGACCCGGCTTGCGGGCGCGTGGAGTACGGTTTTGCGCCGCGCCCGTTACAAAGCTGTATCGGCTATGAACCGCAGCTGTCACGTGATTGATGCGATCGATGTGCGCAATGGATGCGGCAAATGAAGCGATCAGCTTTGCCGTAGCGAAACAATGTCGATTGTTTTTTCTGCGATGACGATCGAGACGTGAAACTGCGAAAAATCCCGCTGGAATCGGGCTTTTCTCGATTCGGCCTACTGATTGAAAAGTCAGATCGATGCGTCGCGAAGCGGTGAGATCATGATCGGCGGGTGTTACGCGCCGCCGTCGTCGCGAGTGGATCTAGAAAGCGCAGGTGGCGAGGTGACTGCGAGTGTCGACGGCACGCACAAGGCGCGCTTGCGGCAGTGCAAAGTGTCACGCCGTAGTGACGATGCCGCCTGTCACGATGGCAACAAGGACAGTGCTTCGCATGTGCCGGACGCTGCGTCGCGCGTGTGCCCGGTCAGGCGCGTGCGGGCACGCGGATGTCGAGGCGGCAGCCGCGGCGCGGCTGGCTGTCGATGCTCAGGGAGCCGCGCAGTGCGGCGACGCGTTCGCGCATGCCCACCAGCCCCAGGCCGCGGCGTTGCGTCGCCGCAGGCAGGCCGCGACCGTTGTCGGCCACCGTCAGCTGCAGGGCATCGTCCTGCAGCCGCAGTCTCAGCAGGACTTCGCTGGCATCGGCGTGGCGCGCGATGTTGGTCATCGCTTCCTGCGCGATGCGATACAGATGCAGCGCCAGCGTCGGGTCGGCGACCGACAGGTCGTCGCGTACATCGCAGATGAAATGGACGTCGGGCAGGCGTCGCTTCCAGTCCGAGGCCAGTTGCTGCAGTGCGAGCGGCAGGCCCAGGTGATCGAGCCCGCCCGGACGCAGCTCCTGCAGCATGCGTCGCAGGCTTTGCAGCGCCGAGCGTGCATTGACCGAGGCGGCGTCGAGCGCATCGTCGGCGCCGATGGCCTGGCCGTCGCGCACGGCCTGTCGCGCTACCATGATGTCGACTTCGATCGCGGTGAGGCTCTGGCCCATGTCGTCGTGCAGTTCGCGCGCGACGTGCACGCGCTCCTCGTCCTGCGTCTCCAGGCAGCGCTGCAGCAGGCGGTGGTTGTCGGCGCCGCTGGCGATCAGTTTGCTGCGCAGTGCGTTGACGCCTTCGGCGATCAGCAGCAGATCGCGCGGGCCTTTGAACGCGCGCGGCTCCGACAGGTCGCCTTCGCGCAGGCGCGCCAGCGACTGCACGATGGTCGAAACCGGGCGCAGGCCGCGCGAGACCAGCGCGAAGCCGACCACCTGGATCACCAGCGTCACGCCCACCAGCATCAGCAGCAGGCCCTTGGCGTCGGACCAGGCTTCAGACAGCTCGTCGCGCGGATCGGCGACCAGCGTGATGCTCCAGCTGGCGTCGACCGCGGGTGCGGTCTTGCGGATCAGGTGGCGCTCGGGCATCACCCAGCGGCCGAACCAGGCCGGCACGTCGTCCGGCGTGGTCGACGGACAGCGGATCTCGACCGGCTCGGCGTCGGCAATTACGCAGAGGTGGCGGGCGGAATCGAGATGGCGGGCGAGGTCGCGCAGGGTGCGGGCGTCGATGCCGTCGCTGACCGCGGCGTCGATGGCGCTGGCGGCGAAATCCAGCTCGCTGCCGACTTCGCGCTCCACCGAGCGGCGCGATTGCTGGATCACCAGCAGCACCGAGGCGACGAGTCCCAGCACGAGCACGGTGGCGATCGTGAACGACAGTCGCGTCGCCAGGCTGGCGCGCTGGTGTGCCGATGCCGCGCGGGAGCGGCCGCCGCGCAGGTCCTGCGCAATGGGCTCAGACATGGACGACGCCGGCGCGCACGGCCATGCGCGCCAGATCGGCTGCGCTGGCGGCGCCGAGCTTGACGCGGACCTGGGTGTAGTAATTGGCGATGGTCTTGCCCGACAGCTGCAGGCTGCCGGCGATGTCGCGCACCGAGCGGCCTTCGGCGATCTGGCGGAACACTTCGAATTCGCGGCGCGACAGGTTTTCGAGTCCGACGGCCGAGGCGGGTTCGGTGGCCTCGGTGAGTTCGGGCGGCAGGTAGCGGCGACCGGCGGCGACGTGATCGATGGCGACGAGCATGTTCTCGGCGGCGCAGCACTTGGACAGATAGCCCAGCGCGCCAGCGGCAAAAGCGCGCTGAATGAACACGCTTTCCTCGTGCATGCTGAACACCAGAATGCGCACGTCGGGCGCCCGTGCGTGAATGCGGCGAGCCACTTCGAGACCGCCGACGCCGGGCAGCGACAGATCCAGCACCGCCACGTCGACTCCACCCTGCAGGATGCGGCGGTAGGCGGTGCTACCGCGATCGGCTTCGCCGACCACCTTGAGATGCGGGCGGGATTCGATCAGGCGTCGATAGCCCGCACGGACTACGGCGTGGTCGTCGACCAGAAGAATGCGAGTCATTCCAGCTCCTCGTACGCGATGCGGGGAGGCGCAGGTCGATTCATCCGGCGATGAACTGTGTCCACGAGGCGCCTCCGTCCGGGGCTGGCTGTGTCACCAGCGCGTTCTATTCGACCGGCTGGGCCGGTTCGATGCCCTGGGAGCAAGAAAGGGGCCAGCGTCATCGGCGCCTGGAATCGAGCGATGGAAAGCGGAAAAACCAGTCAAATGAAGGGTAAAAGCTAAGCGTTGAGCTCGCCGAGACAACAATCGATGTCACCGGCGACTCAGTGTGTGTCGAATACGGGACATTTCGCCTGCGCATGATCCGTTGCGACTTTCGTCGAAGTTGACGCCCCCCGCTGTTCGCATAAAGTGACACCTGTCACGCGACATGCGACGTCGAGCGCCTGCGCGGACACCTCACGCACCGAGAGGACAACAAAGTCGTGGGGAACATAAAAACACGCGAGGAGAACACAATGGCCGAGTCAACAGCGGTAGCCCACGCCGAGGGCGTGCTGAGGGCGGTCCACGGACTGCCCAGAGCCGGACGCGAAATAGCGGAAACCCCGATCACGAGCTCGTGGACGCGCTGCGTCAACGATCATCGTCTCGATCCGTCCAAGCTCTATGCGCCGACCGTGGTCGGCAGCGACAACCTGCGTGAGCGCCAGGCCCAGCACGAGGACCTGGTGCAGATCGCCGCTGCCGAAATGGACTCGCTGTACGACCAGATCTCCGGCTCGGGCTATGCGCTGCTGATGACCGATGCCAGCGGCATCATCCTGTGTGAACGCGTCGATCCGACGCTGCGCAAGATGTTCCGCTCGGCCGGCCTGCTGATCGGCGCCGACTGGAGCGAAAACCGTGAAGGCACCAACGGTATCGGGACCTGCATCGCCGAGAATCGTCCGGTCACCGTGCATCGCGCCGATCACTTCCGCGCGCGTCACATCGGCCTGTCCTGCACGGGCGCGCCGATCCGCGATCCGGGCGGCTCGCTGATCGCCGTGCTCGATGCATCCAGCGTCGGCTCGCACGACACGCGGGCGAGCCAGATGCACACGATGGCGCTCGTGAACCTGTCTGCGCACCTGATCGAAAAGTGCCTGTTCCTGCGACGTCAGCAGGAGCACACCATCCTGCGTTTCCACAGCCGTCCCGAACTGGTCAACCTGCTGCACGACGGCGCGCTGACGCTGTCGGGCGACGGTACGGTGATCGCGGCCGACGACACCGCCGTGCGCCTGCTCGGCGCCACCACGCGCGCCGATCTGGTCGGCCGTCCGCTCAACGAGATCTTCGACGTCAAGCCCGAAGAACTCATGGCGGCGGGTTCCCGCAATCGCCACGCGATCTGGCCTGTGCGTGATCTGCGCCGCGGCCGTCGCTATTTCGTCAGCCTGCACGAGGCGCAGCGCTCGCGACTGTTCGATACCAACCCGCAGAGCTCGTTGATCGGCATGCCCACCCAGGCGCCGTTCGAGGCGCCCGTGGCAACGGCTGCCGAAATGCCGCGGCCGATGGTGCAATCGCAGCCCGTCGCATCCAGGAACGCGCTGACGCTCGACGATCTGGCCGGCGATGATCCGCAGATGCTGCGCAATGTGCGCAGCGCACGTCGCATCGCCGATTCGATGGTGTCGGTGCTGATCCAGGGGCCGACCGGATCGGGCAAGGAAGTGTTCGCGCGTGCGCTGCACATGGCCAGTTCGCGTGCCCAGCAGAACTTCGTCGCGGTGAACTGCGCGGCGATTCCCGAAACGCTGATCGAAAGCGAACTGTTCGGCTACAAGGCCGGCGCCTTCACGGGCGCGCGCAAGGACGGAATGCGCGGCAAGGTGCTGCAGGCTTCGGGCGGCACCTTGTTCCTCGACGAAATCGGCGACATGCCGCTGATGCTGCAGACGCGCCTGCTGCGCGTGCTCGAAGAACACGAAGTGGTGCCGCTGGGCAGCGAGACGCCCATCAAGGTCGACCTGCGCGTGATCTGCGCGAGTCACCGCAACCTGCGCGAAATGATCGCGCGCGGCGAGTTCCGCGAAGACCTGTACTACCGGCTCAACGGCATCACGCTGGAGCTGCCGTCGCTGGCGCAACGCGAAGATCGCGACCAGGTCATTCGTGACGTGTTCTCGATCGAAACCGCCGGCGGCCGTCCGGCCGCCATCGATGCCGAGGCCTACGATGCGCTGATGCGCTACAACTGGCCCGGCAACGTGCGCGAGCTGCGCAACGTCATTCGCACCGCGCTGGCGATCTGCGAAGGCGGCGTCATCACGCGGCTCGACCTGCCGCGCGAAGTGCGCGAGGCTCAGCCGGTGCAGGCCGCCGCCCGCACGGAGCAGACGGTTCTGGCGAGTCCGCAGCCGCATGCCATCGTGATCGACTCATCGGTTCCGCAGGCCTGCAGCAATCCGCTCGAAGCGGCCGAGAAGGAAGCCCTGCTCGCCGCCATCGACGCCAATCGCTGGAACATGAGCCTGACGGCGCAACAGCTCGGCATGAGCCGCAACACTCTGTACCGCAAGCTCAAGCGACACAGTATTCCGGTGGGCTCCTCGCGCCGCGACCATATCTGACGGCAATAACTGTTACCAGTCGAAAATCAGAATAAAATCATCGCTCCCGGCATTGCCGGGAGCGACGATTGCGATGCGGCAAGCCCGTCATGCGCGGTGATTCGAGCACCTGAATCGCTGGCCTGAAACATGCTTAGGCGGCGGCATGTCACTCCGCCCGCCGAGTTCCCGATCCACTGTGTCCGCCAGTCCGTGTCGTGGTCCCCTGCGTCTGGCCGAGGGTTATCGGCTGCAGGCCTCGCAGCGCTCCCTGAGCGGACCGTCGGGACAGATTCCGCTCAATGAACTCGGCGTCGTCGTGCTGGGCCTCTGCGACGGCACGCTCGACTCGCGTTCGCTGCAGCAGCGCCTGCAGGCGCAAGTCGGCAATGCGCAGGATCTGGCCGAATTCATCGCCGTGATCAAGGCGCGTGGTTGGGTGGTGTGCGACGCGGACTGATCATCGGCAACACGCACGCGGTACGCACAGGCAGACGAACGCACGGGCCGACGGGGCCAACAAAAAAGGCGGACCGCATCGCGGCCCGCCTTCGATACTGACCGCAGTGGTCGTGCCACTGCCGTCGACGCCCGTCACCGGGTGACGACACCCCAGGGCTTCTTGCCCACGCTGATGGTCTCGGTGACCTGCAGCTTGCCGGTATCGATCACCGATACCGAATCGGAGCGGCCGTTGGCCACGAGCAGCTTCTTGCCGCCATCGGCGAAGGCCATGTTCCAGGGACGCTGGCCCACGGCGATCGTCGCGACCACGGTCTCGCTCTGCGTGTCGATCACCGAGATCGTGCCGGCGCCACCGTTGGCGGCGAAAGCGTGCTTGCCGTCCGGTGCCATCGCCATGCCGGCGGTGCGCAGCGCCGATGGAATGGTCTTGACGATCTTCCAGCTGGCGACGTCGACGATCTCCACCGTGTTGGCGCCTTCGTTGGCGACGTAGAGGCGCTTGCCATCGGGCGTAAAGGCCATGCCGCGCGCGGCGCCCGTGACCGGAATCAGCTGCACCGATTTGCCGGCTTTCACGTCGATGACATCGATGTTGTGGGTGTCTTCGTTGCCGGCGACGATCCAGCGGCCATCGGGGCTGTAGACGCAGTGCTCGGGGTTCTCGCCCTGCGTGGGAATGCGCTGGCGCAGCTTGAAGCTGGCGATGTCGACCAGCAGGATTTCGTTGGTGGATTCGGCGCAGACCGCAAGCGTCTTGCCATCGGGCGAGCGCTCGATGCCTTCGGGACCTTTGCCCGCGTCGATCCTGCTGATCTTCTCGCTGGCGATGTCGAGGGCGATCAACGCATTGCCGTCGGCATCGGTGACGAACAGCGTCTTGCCGGCGGTGTCGAGCGCCACGCCCTGGATCTTCTCGCCGAGCTTGCCCGTGGCCGGCAGCGTGCGCTGCAGCTTGCCCGTGGCGACGTCGATGACGCTGATGTTGCTCGAAGCCTCGTTGGGCACGTAGGCCAGCTCGGCGGCCTGCGCCGATGCGGCACAGGCGAACAGGCCAGCGACGCCAATGGCGATGCCGATGGACGATGCGATGCGATGTTTCATTGTGCTTGTTCTCATTGCGATGGGTCTCCTCCTTGAGGACAGCAGCGACCGCCATCGACGATCGCTGCTGTGAGGGACGCTGTGTCAGCGGGGCGTCCAGTGCGCAAGAACAATACCAGCCGTGAGCACCAAAAGTTCCGCCGACACGTTCGCATCGACTTTATCGAGGCGGCCACAACGCACTTGAAAAGCGGCCTGCCGTGAAGTTCCCAGCGGCACGTAGTCAATACGGTGAAGTGGCCGCCTCAATATCCCAACAGAGCTGGTTTTGTTATTGATCCGGCCACGTGACCGCTTCTTTACCGAGGACCGTTGAAATGGAAAAACACGCCGTCCATCTTCAAGAGGCTGGTGGCCGGATCAATCAATATCAGAGCGAGTTGGTCGATCCCAGATTGATGCGGATGCCGGCATAGAACGCCTGCGGCGCGCCCGGGCCGACGAAACGACGCGCATCTTCGTATTCGTCGCCGAGCACTTCGTCGGCTTCGCCGTAGGTGCCGAAGGTCTCGTAGTCGCGATCGAACAGATTTTCGACGCGTGCGAAGAGCGTGACACGCGGCAGCGGGCGCAGCTCGCCGTAGAGATTGAACAGCACGAAGCCCTTGAGCTGCTCGCTGTCGACGTTGGCCTCGTCGCCGCGATAACGGCTCTTGCTGCGGCCCACGGCTTCCAGGCGCAGCGCGCCGATGTCGCGCTCCCAACCCACGCTGGCGTTGACCAGATGATGCGGGATCAAGGGAATGCGGTCGCCCGACGACACTTCGCGCGTCTCTTCGGCCGGCTCGTCTTCGTCGTCCTCGTCACGCACGGCGTGGTTCGGCGTATTGACCAGAAAGTCCTCGCGGAACTCGGCGATCAGGTAGGTGTAGTTGGCGTCCACCGACCAGTCCTTGATCGGCTTCCAGTGGAAGCTTGCCTCCACGCCCTGGCGCAGCGTGTCGCCGACGTTGTCGAAGTAGCCCTGGTTGGTCAGGTTGCCGTCGGTGATGAAGATGATGTCGTCCTTGCTCAGGGCATGGAACAGCGACAGCGTCGAGCGCAGGTTCTCGCTTTGCTGGCGCAGGCCCAGCGACAGCGTGCGCGTGACGACCTGATCCAGGGGCGGATCGTCGACGAAGCCGTTGGGCAGTCGGCAAGGATCATCCGGATTGGCGCAGGTCAGCTCCACCGGCGTCGGTGCGCGCGTGGCCTGCGAGGCGCTGGCGAAGGCCGTCCACTGTGGTGACAGGTGCAGGCTCGCGCCGATCATCGGGTTGAAGTGATCGAACTGGTGATCGCCGCTCAGATCGCCTTCGGGGTCCTGGTCGCGCAGCTGGATCTCGGTGTGGTTGTAGCGTCCGCCGAAGCTCAGCAGCAGCTTGTCGGTGGCCTGCCAGGTATCGAGTGCGTAGAGGCCGATGTTGTCGTTGCGTGTCTTGACGTGAACGATGGCTTCTTCGACGAAGATGCCGCTGCCCACGGTGCCGCGCTCATCGGTCAGCGACGCAAGTTCGGTGCCCGAGAGAAAGTTGGCACGACCGAAATCCAGCGTGCCGCCGAAGGTCAGCTTGTGCTGCTCGTGCCACTTCCACGCCATCTGCAGACCGCCGCCGATGGCGCGCTGCCGCGTGCGGCTGCGGTTCTGCGTGCCGCTGTCGTTGTCGTCGGAGGCGACCACGGGATTGTCGTCGGTATCCTCGACCACTTCCTCGCCGTCGTCCTCGAACTCGCACAGATAGGGCGCGCCGTCGGCATCGACGTTGGCCGGATCTTCGCAGGCCTCGAACTCGGTGCCGTCACCGTTGAAGGCGTGCACGTTGTTGCGCCGCACGTAGAAGTTGCCGCCGACCTCGACCGTGTCCGACAGCTTGCGTTGGCCGAACAGGTTGACGAACAGCATCTCGGGCTTGGTCTCGTCGGGATAGGTGAAGACGGCGTCGCGACCCTCGTCTTCCATCAGTTCGATCGGCACCGCGCCGTTGCCGCGCAGGCGATTGTCGGCCGCGGTGACGGTGAGGTCGAGCTGGCCCTTGTCGTCCGGGCGCCAGCTGCCGCGCGCGAACAACTGATTGACCTCGGACTTGGAGTGATCGCGCCAGCCATCTTCGCTGAGCGTCTGCGCGGCCACGTACAGCGCGGTGGTCTGCCCGGCGACGCCGTAGTCGGCCGAAGTCCACCAGCGGCCGAAGGAGCCGCCGCCGGCTTCCAGTTCCGCGCCCTGGTAGTCGAAGCCATTCTTGGTACGCGCGACCAGCGAACCGCCGATGGCGTTCTGGCCGAACAGCGGATTGGAGTCGGGCACCAGCTCGATGCCGGCGATCGCCTGCTCGGGGATCAGGTCCCAGTTCACGGTGTCACCGAACACTTCGTTGACGCGCACGCCGTCCTGGTACAGCGCCAGGCCCTGCGGCAGGCCCAGCAACGGCGACACGCTGTAGCCGCGATAGAACAGGTCGGGCTGGAACGGATTGTTGGCGGCGTCGGCCACATGCACGCCGTCCATGTTGCGCGCCAGGAACTGCGCCAGATTGGTGGTCTGCGCGTCCTCCAGTGCCTTGGAGGTGGCGGTCTGCAGATTGCCGGGGTAGTCGCGCAACGGAATCGACGAGGCCGGCAGCGGCGTCTGGCCGACGATCTCCACGGTCGGCAGCTGCACGATGTCGTCGCCGGGCGCCGGTTCGGCCGCCGTGGCCGTGGCGCTGGCCGACAGCGCGGCGAGGGTGAGCACGGGCAAGGCCGAACGGCCTTTCGAAAATCGACTGCGGTGATGCTGTGGTCCGCTCATGGCGGCTTCTCCCCTTGATGGATTTTGGGTCGGAGAAGCCTGAGGCCGCGCAGGGCGAGGCTGAACGGGAAAAACTCCCAATTTGGCGGTGGGCTGGTGGCTGTAGCGAGGCAGCGCCGCGAGCCGCCCGGCCTGCTAGAGCCGCTTGCGATACACCTGCTGGGTTTTCTCGGTGTCGTAGCCGATGTCGCGATAGAACAGGTGCGATTCCGTACGCGCGATGTTGGATCGCACGATCATGATCTCCAGGCCCAGTTCGGTGGCCCAGCGCTCGGCGACGAGCACCAGTGCCTGGCCGACACCCGTTCGGCGCGCCTGCAAGGCCACCACCAGGCCGGTGATTTCGGCCTTGAAGCCCGATTCCAGCAGCAGCCGGCGCTCGACCGCGATCCAGCCCGACACCGTGCCGTCGACCGTCTCGGCCACGCACACCGCGTGGTCGCGCGAGCTGCTCAGGTGTTCCAGCCGTTCGCGGATCTGCCGCTCCGATGCCGAATAACCCAGTTCGCCGGCCAGCTGCGCAAGCCGCGCGGCGTCGTCGAGGCGAGCGGATCGGATCAGCGGTACGGCGGGCGCATCGATAGCAGGCAGCGACATGGAGGACCTCCTGTCTTCTCCAGCGTGACCCGGCCCCGGTCGGAGCCGTCATGCAGCTTGCGGGTCGCGATCGACCTTAGCCGATCGGCAGCCCGGCGATCCACAACAGCCCGAGCACCAGCAGGCTCAGGCCGAATACGCCGATCAGCAGGCGCAGCACGATGGCCGCGATCAGGCCGGCCGAAGACGGGTAGCTGCCGCGCTCGGTGTCGAGCGTGCCGCGCAGCGAGATCACGAATCCGGACAACAGGACGCCGCCCGTGGTCAGGGCGGCGGTGGTAGTCCACGGCAGGTGCGCGAAGTGCGCGACGGCTCCGCTGAGCGCGGCCAGGCAAGGCAGCAACATCAGGCTGGTGCGCGATGCATTCATGGGGCAGGCCGGTGTGGACGCCCGCATGGTAATCCGCGGCGAGACCCTGCGCGCGTGCCCGTCGATTGAAAGGGAAAATACTGACGCGAAGACGGTGGGAAGTCCGCGCCTCAGCCGCGCCAGGCGCGCTCCAGTTCGGCGATGTCGAGCTTGACCATGTTCATCATCGCGCCGAACACGCGCGCCGCGCGCACCGGATCGGGGTCGTTGTTGAGCTCGCAGAGCCGGCGCGGCACCACCTGCCAGGACAGGCCGTAGCGGTCGCGCAGCCAGCCGCAGGCCACCGGCTTGCCGCCACCGCCTTCGCCCAGGTGCTGCCAGTAGTGATCGACCTGCTCCTGCGTATCGCAGAGGATCTGCAGCGAAATCGCTTCGGTGAAGCGGAACTGCGGCCCGCCGTTGAGGCCCATGAACAGCAGGCCGTCGAGCTCGAACTCCGCCGTCATCACCGAGCCCGCGGCGCGGCCGTGCACCTCTTGCCCAGCGGCCGGATAGCGCGCGATGCGATGAATCCTGCTGTTCGGAAAGATGCCGACATAGAACTGGGCGGCGGCCTCGGCCTGGTCGTCGAACCACAGGCAGGGGCTGATCGTGGCGGTCTTGAGCAGTGACATGGGCGTTCCTTGCGTTGTCGTGGGATCAGGGCCCGCAGGCCGCCGCGCGATCGAGCAGCAGCTTGCGTTCGCGCTCGTTGCGCGTGAGAGAGGCGGCGCGCTCGAACTCCGCGCGTGCCTCGGCATGGCGTTGCAGCTTGAACAGGAAGTCGCCGCGCACGCTGGGCAGCAGGTGATACTGGCGCAGCGCGGGCTCGCGCATCAGCACGTCGACGATGCGCAGGCCTGCTGCGGGGCCAAACGCCATGCTCACGGCCACCGCGCGATTGAGCTCGACCACGGGCGAGGGCGTGATCTGCGCGAGCTGCTCGTAGAGCGCGGCGATGCGTGCCCAATCGGTGTCGTCGGCGATGCGGGCGCGGGCATGGCAGGCGGCGATCGCGGCCTGCAGCGCATACGGCCCCAGCGCACCGCCGAGCGCTTCGGCACGCTGCAGCGCGGCCAGGCCGCGACGGATCAGCAGCTGGTCCCACAGCGCGCGGTTCTGCTCGAGCAGCAGCACCGGCTCGCCGTCGGGCTTCACGCGTGCCGCGGCGCGCGAGGCCTGGATCTCCATGAGCGCGACCAGGCCATGCACTTCGGAGGCTGCGGGCATCAGGCCGGCCAGGATGCGGCCCACGCGCAGCGCTTCCTCGCACAGTGCGGGACGCATCCAGTCGTCACCGGCGGTGGCCGAATAGCCTTCGTTGAAGATCAGGTACAGCACTTCGAGCACCGACGACAGACGCTCGGGCAGCTCGCTCGCTCGCGGGACTTCGAACGGCACTTTCGCATCGCTCAGCGAACGCTTGGCGCGCACGATGCGCTGGGCGATCGTCGGCTCTGGCGTCAGATAGGCGCGCGCGATTTCGTCTGTGGACAGGCCGCCGAGTAGTTTCAGCGTGAGCGCGCTGCGCGCATCGGGCGACAGCACCGGATGGCAGGCGGTGAAGATCAGGCGCAGCAGGTCGTCACCGATATCGTCTTCGAGCGCGGCGGTGTCGTCGGGTGCGGGCATGGTGGATTCGCCCTCCATCTCGCGCGCCAGCTCTTCGTGCTTGCGGTCGATCAGCGTGCCGCGGCGCAGATAGTCGATGGCGCGGTTCTTCGCCGCTGCGGTGAGCCAGGCGCCGGCGTTGCGCGGAATGCCGTCGGCCGGCCATTGCTCCAGCGCGGCGATCAGCGCGTCCTGCGCGAGTTCTTCGGCAATGCCGACGTCGTGGACCAGGCGCGCGACGCTGGCGATGATGCGCGCCGACTCGATGCGCCAGACCGCGTCGATGGCGCGGCGGATGTCGGCTTGTCGATCGTCGGTCATGGCCTGTGCCGGGTGGGGATGTTCAGTGCGATTCGGTCAGCTGCCTGAGATTCTGCAGGCCCTGCGCGAAATCGCCGCCGATCATCTGGTCCATGTCGAAGAACACGCTCATGAGCTTGGCGATGAAGCTGCTCTGGCCTTCCATGGCCCAGGTCACCGTGGTGCCGTCGCCGCTGGCGACGAAGTCGAAGGTCGCGACGTGATGCGCTTTCATCGGCTTGACGAAGTCGAGCTGCATGACGATGCGGCTCGGTGGCTGCGATTCGCTGATCTGCATGCGGCCTTCTCCGATCTGATTGTTGCCGCTCCAGGCCGAGGTGGCGCCGACGCCGGCGGTGGGACCGCTGTAGCTGTACTGCGCGGCCGGGTCCTTGGCCACATAGGGCGACCACTGCTTCCACGCGGTGACGTCGTCGACGAGCGCGAACAGGCGCTCGGCCGGCGCCTGGATCGTCAGCGAGCGCTCGACGCGGAAGTGATCGGGCCGCGTGGCGGCGTAGGCGAGCAGGCCGGCGACGGCGAGCACGAGGACGATGAGAATGATCTTGAGCATGGTGGATCTCGGTGGACGTAGCGCTCTAGCGCTTCTCGGGCATGTCGAAGTAGGCGCCGGCCGCGGCCTGCACCTCGGGCGCGAAGTCGCCGAACTCGTGCACCTGGCGCACCTCGATGACCTCGTCGTCGCCGGCCGGGCAGCGCGAGGCCCAGGCGATGGCCTCGTCGCGCGACTTGGCCTGGATCAGCCAGTAGCCGCCGAGCACTTCCTTGGCTGCGGCGAAGGGGCCGTCGACGACCCGCACCTTGCCACCCGCGAAGTGCAGGCGTGCGCCGGCCGATGGCGGATGCAGCGAGTCGATGGCCAGCAGCACGCCCGCGCGCTGCAGCGATTCGTTGTAGCGCATCATCTCGGCGACGCGCCCGGCGTCGGGCTGGACATCGGGCCCGGCAGACTCGTAGCCCTTGGGAATCATCAGCAGCATGTAGCGCATGGTCGTCTCCGTTTCGCGTGATTCATCAACACGTCGAAGCAGCGGTGGAGAAATCGACAGCTTGTTGCCGCTCGCGCTCAACTCATGCTCAAGCGCCTGACAGAGCGACGATTATTGCAGCTGCAGCGACCCTCACATGGCGCTGGAGAGTTCCGGCGGCAGATGCGCGGTCTGGTTGTAGGAGTGCAGCAGCCGGGTGTGCTGCGTCCAGATCAGTCGCGTGAACGAGGCATTGCCGATCACCGACATCATCGAGCCCAGCTCGGCGCTGGGCCTGTGCATGAGTTCGGCGATGACCACCGCGATGACGCCGGCCGAGGTCACCGCCAGCACGTTGTGGCCGCGCCCCGGGGCGGCGGTGAGCTCGTCGAGCCAGGCCTTTATGCCGGCGCGGAACTCGCCGACGGGTGGAATGCCGTCGACCTGCACGGCGTCGGCTGCCCACAGGCCGATCTGCTCGCCGTAGAGCCTGAGCTTGTCGCGACGGCTGATACCGGCGTTCTCGATCAGTGCCACGCCGGTGCGCCGGCTCGCGGCCTCGAGCAGCGTGGAGCCTTCGCCGAATTCGTCGAGCGCGCCCGTCACCGTGGCCTCGGGCAGTCCCAGTGCCGTGGTGATCGCCCGCGCGGTCTGGCGCTGGCGCTGGCGCGGCCCGCTGCAGACGGTTGTGAAGGCTTCGCCGCGGGCCTGGAACCAGGCGCCGGTGGCCTGTGCCTGGCGCTCGCCCAGCGCCGACAGCTGGTCGTAGTGGTGCGAGTCGAATGAAGCCTGTCCATGGCGGACCAGGGTCAGCGTGCTCATGCGTTTTTTCTGGGTCGGGTGGGTTAGCGCGAAACGCGTAACCCACCGATATTCGCACGGACTCGTCGGGCGGGCTCGAGCGCTCGGCGCCGAGCCGCCCTGCCGCGATCAGACTTTCTCGAACACCGCGGCGATGCCCTGGCCACCGCCGATGCACATCGTCGCCAGGCCGTAGCGGCCGCCGACGCGGTGCAGTTCGTGGATCAGCTTGGTGGCGATCATCACGCCCGTGGCGCCGACCGGGTGGCCCAGCGAGATGCCCGAGCCGTTCGGATTGACCTTGGCCGGGTCGAAGTCGAGCTCGCGCGCCACCGCGCAGGCCTGGGCGGCGAAGGCTTCGTTGGATTCGATGACGTCGAAGTCGCGCACCGACAGGCCGGTCCTGGCCAGCGCCGCGCGCGTGGCGGCGACCGGGCCGATGCCCATGATGCTGGGATCGACGCCGGCGTGGCCGTAGCCGACCAGGCGCGCCAGCGGCTTGAGTCCCAGCGCTTTGAGCTTCTCGCTCGACACCAGCACCATCGAGGCGGCGCCGTCGTTGATGCTCGAGGCGTTGCCGGCGGTGACCAGGCCTTCCTTCTTGAACGCGGGCTTCATCTTGGCCAGCTGTTCCACGCTGACGTCGCCGCGCACGTTTTCGTCGACTTCGAAATGGACGATGCCCTTGCGCGTCTGCACCGGCACCGAAATCAGCTGCGAGGCGAAGCGGCCTTCAGCGATGGCGCGGGCGGCGCGGCGCTGCGACTCCACCGCGAGCTGGTCCTGATCCTCGCGCGAGACGCCGAAGCGTGCGGCGACGTTCTCGGCGGTGATGCCCATGTGCACGTTCTGGAACGGGTCGTGAAGGATGCCGACCATGTAGTCGAGCATCTGCGTGTCGCCCATGCGCGCGCCCCAGCGGCCGGCCGGCATCAGATAGGGGCCGCGGCTCATGGCCTCGGCGCCGGCACCGATGGCGGCTTCGGCGTCGCCCAGCAGGATCGACTGCGCGGCCGAGACGATGGCCTGCAGGCCCGATCCGCAGAGTCGGTTGACGTTGAAGGCCGGTGTTTCCTTGGGAATGCCGGCCTCGATGGCGGCGACGCGGCCCAGATAGGCGTCGCGCGGCTCGGTGGGAATCACGGTGCCCATGACCACGTGGTCGATCTGCTCGGCCGGCAGGCCCGAGCGCGCCAGCGATTCCTTGACCGCGAGGGTCGCGAGCTGCGCCAGCGGAACGTCCTTGAGACCGCCACCGAAGCTGCCGATGGGGGTGCGGACTGCGGAAACCACGAACACTTCGCGTTGTGCCATGACGACTCCAGGATCGATGCGTAAGCCGATGAGTTCAGCTCGAAAGTATTCGTAGCGCCGGCATCGGGCACAATGACGCAATTGCTCATTCGGCTTGACGTCGGCCGCAAGTTCGAGCCGTCGCGAGCCACGGCGGGGTGCGCAGGAGCCCCGCCCAGGTCATCTAAACGACATACAAGGAGATCGGCACAGTGACCGGTGCATGGACAGGCGCGCGTCGTCGTCGCGCGATGCGGATTGTGATTTTTCCTCTGCTTTTGTGTGGGGTAGGCGGCCCGGCCCAGGCCGGAACGCCGCCCGAAGGCTGGCGCATGCTGCTGTCCTGGTCGCCCGCCTACTGCGCCAGCAATCTCACCAGCAAGGCGCCGCAGTGCGTCGAGGAGAATTACTTCGTCAACTACGGTCTGGTGCCATTCCGCCCCGCCGGCGAGCCCGAGCGCGACGAGGATTGCGTCGAATGGCGTTTGACCGACGACGACTCCGATCGCTGGCTATGGATCATCCCCAACCGCGATCGCATCAACAAACTCTGGCGCAGCCATGGCGCCTGCAGTGGCCTGGAGCCCGACGCTTATCTGTCCGCGCTCGACCGAGCCAACCGCCGCATCGTCGTGCCGCCGCGTTTCGATCACGTCAGCGAGCGCATCGACATCCAGGCCAGCGAACTGCGCCGCGCCTTCGTCGAGGTCAATCCGGGTCTGAGCGAAGATGCCGTGGACCTGATCTGCAAGGGCAGCCGGCTGTACGAAGTGAACATCTGCTTCGACAGGGACTTTGGCTATCGGCGCTGCGAAGCCGTTCGTGAATGCGGCGAGAACTTGCGCATGGAGCCGATCCGGCCGAGTCGTTTCGGCGTCAAGCCGCGCCGGTTGTAGGCGCGGCCCGGTCGCTTTAGTCGACGCGCAGGCCGACGATGATCAGGTCGCGCTCGACGCCGTCGAGCTTCGCCACGCGCGGCAGCTGCGCCCAGCGGGCAAAGCCGTGGCGCTCGAACAGCGCGAGGCTGGGCGCGTTGTGGCCGAAGATGAAGCCCAGCAGCGTCTGCACGCCGATGCGCGGCGCATGCCGCATCGCCTCGCGCAGCAGATAGCGGCCCAGGCCCGCGCGACGATGATGCGGGTCCACGTAGAGGCTGATCTCGGCGGTGCCGTCGTAGGCCGGTCGGCCGTAGAACGACGAATAGCTCAGCCAGGCGGCGACCTCGCCGTCGATCTCGACGACCCATAGCGGACGATGATCGGGCCGGTGGGCGAGAAACCAGTCGCGCCGGCTGTCGACGCTGATCGGCTCCAGGTCGGCCGTCACCTCGCGCGAGGCGATGGTGCTGTTGTAGATGGCGACGATGCGCGGCAGATCGTCGGCGTGGGCGAGGCGATGGCTCAAGTCGGTGCTCATGCAGCGTTCCTGGTCTTCAAGCGGCCGGCGCCCAGGGCGCGTGAGGGGCGAGTGCCTTGTAGAACACCGTGGTCGCGCAACAGGCGCCGTCGGGCATCAGGGCGTAGTCGGGAATCACGCCGCAGAACTGCCAGCCCTGGCGTCGGTACAGGCGTTCCGCGCTGTCGCTGGCGGTGTCGAGCACGAGCAGCGTCTTGCCGGCCGCGAGTGCGCCGCGTTCGGCGGCGACCAGCAGTTGAGCGCCCGCGCCGAGACGACGTGCCTGTCGATGCACGAGCATCTTCGACACATCGCCGCGATGCGGCTGGTTCTCGGGCTGCTGCAGCACCACTTGCACGGTGCCGATGATGCGGCAGCGCTCGTCCTCGGCGACGAACACCAGGCGCTCGCCGCGCTGCGTGCTGGCGGCGACGCCGTGCCAGTAGCGATGGGCCTTGTCGCGCGTCATCGGCAGCATGAAGCTCACCGAGGCGCCGCCTTGCACGCAGTCGATCAGCACGTCGGACAGGCCGGCGATTTCACGCTCGCCCAGGCTCGTCAGCTGGCGAATCTGCAAGCGTGCGGATGGTGTATCGGCCGGTGTATCGGCTGGCGTGTCGGGCATGGCGATCATCGGTTGGCGGCGGGGCGCAGGCGGTCGCTGGCCAGCACCACGACGTAGCGTGCGATGCGGCGGCCGCGATTGTGAAAGGCGATGGGCCGGTCGAGCTGCATGGCCAGGCAGTCGCCTTCGGCCAGCTCGTGACGGTCGCGGCCCACGGTCACGTCGATGCGGCCTTCGCGCACCCAGATCTGCTGGTGCACGTCGGTTTCGCGCGCGCCGGTTTCGTAGGCCACCTGCGCGCCGGCCGGCATTTCCACCTCGACGATCTGAATCGGCGACGGATAGTTCGGCGGCGAAATGTTGCAGCGCCAGTAGCCCGACTGCGGATCGCGCCAGCGCGTGCGCTGCGCGGCGCGCGATACCGGATCGATCGATGTGCTCGCATCATCGAACAGCGAGGCCAGCGACACGCCCAGGCCGGTGGCGATCTTCTCGAGCACCACGGCGGTGGGGCTGCTTTCGCCGCGCTCGATCAGTGACAGCATCGAGCGGCTGACCTCGCAGCGGCTGGCGAGCGCATCCAGGCTCAGCTCGCGCTCGGCGCGCAGTCCGCGCACGCGTTGGGCGATGCGGGCGTTGATGTCGTGCATGGGCCGATGGACAACGACTTAATCCGTTATGGTGGATTTAATTTCCATTAAACTGGATTTTGCGTCAAGCGCGGGTGGCCGGCTCAGCGGCGATCGTCGACCTGCCACGGCGGCTTGCGGAAAGACTCGACCAGAAAGTCGACCATGCGACGCACCTTGGTCGGCAGGTGCTTGCGCGTGGGATAGACCGCGTAGATGCCGATCTCGATCGAGCGGAAGTGCGGCATCAGTTCCACGAGCGCGCCGCTGCGCAGGTCGTCGCCGATCAGAAAATCCGGCTGCAGGATGATGCCCTGGTGGGCCAGCGCGGCGGCACGGCAGGTGTCGCCGTTGTTGGCGCGGATGCGAGGACTGGTGCGCACGGTCACCACGCCGTCGGGGCCGGTGAAACTCCAGTCGTCGCGCGTGGCCCAGTAGCTGTAGCCGACGATGCTGTGCTGAGCGAGATCCTGTGGCTGCCTGGGTTTGCCGTTGCGGCGCAGGTAGCTCGGCGATGCGCACAGCACGACACGCGAGGAGGCCAGCCGCCGGCTCACGAGCGCGGAGTCGTGCAGCTGGGCGATGCGGATGGCGAGATCGTAGCCCTCCTCGACGAGATCGACCACGCGATCGACCAGCGTGACGTCGAGCGAGACTTCGGGATGGGCCTGGCTGAAACGGCCCCACAGCGGCGCCAGATGCAGCACGCCGAAGGTCAGCGGTGCATTGATGCGCAGCAGGCCGCTGGCCTTGCGCGTGTGCGAGTGCATCTCGACTTCGATTTCGTCGATGGCGCCGAGTATTTCCCGGGCGCGCGCGTAGAACACCTGGCCATCGTCGGTCAGCGACAGGCGCCGCGTCGTGCGCTGCAGCAGGCGTACGCCCAGGCGCTGTTCCAGTTCGGCCACGTGGCGCGAGACCGCAGCCTTCGACAGGCCCGTCGCAGTCGCCGCGCCGACGAAGCTGCCGGCCTCGACTACGGCGACGAAGCTCTGCATCTGCTGGGCCTTGTCCATGCCTCGGCTCTCCATCGTCTCGAAAAACGGGACAGTCAATCTCGTAATGGCCAGTTTATCGATGGTCATGGCGTCAATACAGTGCTGGCCATGCTCATTCGATCGCTTATCGGAGACTGGCGATGACGACCTCTTCTACCCCTGACACGATCGTGGCGCCGCGCGCGCCGAGTCTGTTCGTGTCGCATGGCTCGCCCATGTTCGCCGTCGAGCCTGGCCTGCTCGGGCCGCGCCTGCAGGCGCTGGGCCGCTTGCTGAGCGGCATCGGCGCCATCGCCGTGGTGTCGCCGCACTGGCAGACGCGCGGCGTGCGGGTTTCGACCGCACTGGCGCCCGACACCATTCACGATTTCGGCGGCTTTCCGGGCGTGCTGTATTCGCTGCTGTATCACCCGCCCGGCGCACCGCAGCTCGCACGCGAGGCGGCGATGCGCCTGAGCGAGGCCGGCTTCGAGGTGACGCTCGACGAGAATCGCGGGCTCGACCACGGCGCCTGGGTGCCGCTGCGTTACCTGCGCAGCGATGCGGCGATTCCGGTGTTCCAGATTTCGCTGCCCTATGACATCGACGTCGATGGCGCCTTGCAACTGGGCCGCGCGCTGAAGCCCTTGCGCGACAGCGGCGTGCTCGTGCTGGGCTCGGGAAGCCTCACCCACAATCTCTACGAGTTCCGCCGCCCCGGCATCGACGTCGGCTACGCGCAGCAGTTTGCCGACTGGGTGCACGAGGCCGTGCAGCGCGGCGATGTCGAGGCGCTGCTGCAATATCGACAGCGCGCACCGCATGCCGAGCGTGCGCATCCGACGCAGGAACACTATCTGCCCTTGCTGGTCGCACTCGGCGCAAGCGACGACGGCGAGCCGGCTCGTCGCATCGTCGGCGGCATGACCTATGGCGTGCTGTCGATGGATTCGTTCGGCTGGGGATTGCCCGACGAGGCGCATCGCGACGCCGGAGTCGCCGCATGAGTGCGTCGGTGTTGAGCGAACTGCTGCAGTCCTCGTCGCCATCCTCGTCTCATGCGCTGGCGTACCGACTGAGGCCGATGTCGCCGGCGCCCCGCTCGCTGTTGCTGCTGCTGCATGGCGTCGGCGGCAGCGAGCACAGCCTGGCGATGCTGGCCGCACGGGCCGATGCCGATACGCTCGTGGTGTTGCCGCGTGGGCCCGTTGCGCTGGGGCCCGGGCAATACGGCTGGTTTCGCGTCGCCTTCACGGCGGCCGGTCCGCAGATCGTGCCCGAGCAGGCCGAAAGCAGCCGCATCGCGCTGATCGATTTCATCGCGACGCTACAATCCCAGTACGGCATCGCACCCGAACGCACGGTGATCGCGGGTTTCAGCCAGGGCGGCATCATGAGTGCGGGCGTGGCGCTGACAGCGCCCGAACACGTGGCGGGTTTCGGCCTGCTGTCGGGGCGCATCCTGCCCGAGATCGCACCGCGGCTGGCGGCGCGGGCCCAGCTTGCGAGCTTGCGTGGGTTCGTCGCGCACGGACTCTACGACAGCAAGCTGCCGCTGGTCTGGGCCGAGCGTGCGCAGGCCTGGCTGGACGAGCTCGGCGTCGCGCACGAGTTGCGGCTCTATGCTCACGATCACGAACTCGGCGCGCAGATGCAGGACGATTTCCTGACCTGGCTGCGCGCCTTCGCCTGAGGCCGCGTAGCTTCCGCGATCTGTCGCCCGGGCTGCGACACTTGTCGCGTCCAATTGAACATCTGTTAAGAAAAAACCGCTTCCTGCGACATCCGGGCCTGCCCGCGCGGGCCTGGAACGACAATTTCCTCCGATCGAAAAATCAATCTCGTTCAGTGATTTGCCCGCGCTTTCTGGGGCTGCCGACGAGTCGCTACACGAGTGGCATATCGATTGCCACCTAGCGGCCGCGATACGAGAGAAGACGAGGGCCGCAAAGGCCTCGTCGACAACGAACAAAGATTAGAGAAGATCGAAAAGATCGAGGAGTCAGCATGAGGAAAGCCGTCGAGAACGGTTCCACTTCGGCGTCCATGGCCCTGCGTTGCACGCAGGCCCTGTTCGTGGTTTCGGCTGCGATGTCGGCCGCGCCGGCCATGGCGCAGACCACCTTCGACGTCATCAGCCCGCACGAATACGAGCTGCCCGTCGGTTTCGAGCCGTTCAATGTCTTCGTGCAGTACGCGACGTATCAGGACGATCGCCGCCAGTACGATAATTCGGGCGATCGCGTCGATGCCGCAGGGCTCGAGCGCATCACCGGCATGTCGAAGTACGTGCGGTTCTGGTCGGCCACGCCGAACATCGGCGCCGCCTGGGAAATCATCGTCCCCGAAATCTCGCTGCGCGATCGCGCGGCCAACCAGCAGAGCAGTGGCCTGGGTGATCCGCTGACGGGCTTCGCCGTCTGGTACAAGCCGATGACCGATCTCACGCTGGGCCTGCAGTCCTTCGTGCAGATGCCGGTGGGTGCGAGCGAAGTCTCCGACACCAACTGGAAGAATCTCACCAGCCTGTTCTGGGACTGGCGCCTGCCGGCCGGTTTCGGCTGGACCGCCGATGCGGGCGCGGTGCTGCAAGGCGAGCGCACGCGCGACGATGTGAAGCCCGGCATGGCCTGGCACACCAACCAGCGTTTCGGCTGGCGCGCCAACAGCTGGCTGGAGCCCTTCGTCGCGGTCGATGCCGAGTACGCCGATGGCAATGACGGCTTGCCCGACAGCTGGGTCGTCGATGCCGGTCCCGGCGTGATGTTCCACACCTTCAAGAACCAGTCGATCGCGATTCGCTACGCGACCAGCCTCGACGGCAAGAACCGCGTCGTCAACAACAGCGCCAACCTGCGCTACGCCTACATCTGGTAAGGCGACGTCGCGAAACCGCTACAAGCGATCCATGCAAGGAGATGTCATGAGCCAATCCATTATCGATTACCAGAACTTCATCGACGGCCGCTTCGTCGCCGACGAGAAGGGTGACTGGATCGAAGTCGAGAACCCCGCCACCCAAGAAGTGCTCGCGCGCATCCCCGACAGCGGCGCAGCCGCCGTCGAAGCCGCCGTCACCGCCGCGCGTCGCGCGCAGCCCGCCTGGGAAAAGCTGCCCGCCATCCAGCGCGCCGGCTACCTGCGCAAGATCGCCAACAAGATCCGCGAGAACGGCGATCGCCTGGCCAACATCATCGTCAAGGAGCAGGGCAAGACGCAGGCGCTGGCCAAGGTCGAAGCCTTCTTCACTGCCGACTATTTCGACTACATGGCCGAGTGGGCGCGTCGCCTGGAAGGCGAAGTGCTGACCAGCGATCGCGCCGGCGAAAGCATCTTCCTGATGCGCAAGCCGCTCGGCGTCGTCGCCGGCGTGCTGCCGTGGAACTTCCCGTTCTTCCTGATCGCGCGCAAGGTCGCGCCGGCGCTGGTCACCGGCAACACCATCGTGCTCAAGCCCAGTGAAGAAACCCCGATCAACGCGTATGAATTCGCCAAGCTCGTTGCCGAAACCGATCTGCCCGCGGGCGTGATCAGCCTCGTCGGCGGCCGTGGCGCCGGCACCGGCAACGCGCTGACCAGCCACCCGGGCATCGACCTGATCACCTTCACGGGCAGCGTCGGCACCGGCCAGCGCATCATGGCCGCCGCCGCCAGCAACCTGACGCGCGTGAACCTCGAACTCGGCGGCAAGGCGCCGGCCATCGTGCTCGCCGACGCCAACCTCGATCTGGCCGCCAAGGCCATCTACGACTCGCGCGTGATCAACACCGGACAGGTCTGCAACTGCGCCGAACGCGTCTACGTGGAGAAGAAAGTCGCCGCCGAACTCACCGACAAGCTCGCCAAGCTCATGGCGGCGACGCGCTACGGCGATCCGAGCGCGACGGCCGACCTCGAGATGGGGCCGCTGATCAACAAGGCCGCGCGCGACAAGCTCGTGGGCATCGTCGATCGTGCGCGCGCCGCCGGCGCCGAAGTGGTCACGGGCGGCAAGATCGCCTCGCTCGAGAAGGGCTGGCACTACGAGCCCACGCTGGTCATCGGCAACAAGTCGGGCTCCGAGATCATGACCAAGGAAACCTTTGGTCCGGTGCTGCCGATTCAGACCGTCGACAGCCTCGAAGAAGCCATCGACCTGTCGAACGATTCCGAATACGGTCTGACCTCGTCGATCTTCACCAACGATCTCAACTCGGCCTTCCGCGCCGTGCGCGACCTGAAGTTCGGCGAGACCTACATCAACCGCGAGAACTTCGAAGCGATGCAGGGCTATCACGCCGGCCGCAAGAAGTCGGGTATCGGCGGCGCCGACGGCAAGCACGGTCTGTACGAGTTCACCGAGACGCACGTCGTCTATCTCAACCACGGTTGAACTCGCCGACGAAAGTTCGATCGTCGTCATGTCCGCGCAGGCGGGCATGACGACGATGAAAGCGTTTTTTCAGGTATCAG
>JALRLM010000237.1 GCA_023254435.1 Hydrocarboniphaga sp. | reverse complement strand
TGGAGCCGCCGTCGTGCGGATGCGCGCCGTCGAGCACGAAGGACAGGATGCCGGACTTGCGCGGTGCGGTGCCGATCAGGCGCAGACCGTCGATGGCCTGCAGGGCTTCGGTGCCGTAGCGCAGCAGCTCGTGCTCGTGCGCATCGATGGCGGCCAGACCGACGCCGTCGATCCAGTCCAGCGCAGCGGCGAAGCCGATGGCACCGGCCATGTCGGGCGTGCCGGCCTCGAACTTGTAGGGCACATCGTTCCAGGTGCTGCCTTCGAAGGCGACGGTGCGAATCATGTCGCCGCCGCCCTGCCAGGGCAGCATCGACTCCAGGTGCCCGGCCTTGGCCCACAGCACGCCGAAGCCGGTCGGTCCATACGCTTTGTGGGACGAGCAGGCGAAGAAGTCGGCATCGAGGGCGGCCAGATCGGCGGCCTGATGCGCGATCGCCTGGGCGCCGTCGATGAGCACGGGAATGCCGCGCGCGTGGGCTTCCTCGATGATCTGCGCCACCGGATTGACCGTGCCCAGCGTGTTCGAAACCCAGTTGACCGCGACCAGCCGCGTGCGCGAGTTCAGGCGAGCACGCCAGCCGTCCATGTCCAGGCTGCCGTCGTCGAGCACGGGTGCGGCCACGGTCTTCGCGCCGGCCAGCTGCCAGGGCACGATGTTGGAGTGATGCTCCATGCCGCTGACCAGCACTTCGTCGCCGGGCTGCACGAGCGGCTGCAGGTAGCTGCGCGCGACCAGGTTGATGCTCTCGGAGGTGCCGCGCGTGAACACGATCTGGTCGCGATGCGTGTTGAAGAAGCGCGCGATGCGGTCGCGAGCGCCTTCGTAGGCATTGGTGGCGCGGGCGGCCAGTTCGTGCACGGCGCGGTGCACGTTGGCGTTGGAGTGGCGATAGTAGCCGTCGAGCGCGCGCAGCACCGCTTCGGGCTTCTGCACCGTGGCAGCGTTGTCGAGGTAGGCCAGGCGCTTGCCGTGGATGACTTCCGACAGGATCGGAAACTGCGCGCGGATCGCGTCCAGATCGAGCGGCTTGGCGTTCGGCTCGCTCATGCCAGGTCCTCCAGCGACTGAGCGCCGGGCAGGCGCGTCAGCAGGCGGCGCTGCATTTCGCGGCGGGCATCCTGGTTGCCGACATGGGCGAGCACATCGTGCGCGAAGGTATAGAGCAGCACGTTGCGCGCGGTCTCGCGATCCAGGCCGCGCGAACGCAGGTAGTACACGGCCATGTCGTCGAGCTGCCCGCAGGTGGCGCCATGCGCGCACTTGACGTCGTCGGCATAGATTTCGAGCTCGGGTTTGGCGTTGACCTGAGCCCCCGGCGACAGCAGCAGCGAGGCCACGTTCTGCTCGGAATCGGTCTTCTGCGCGTCCTTGTGCACCACGATCTTGCCGTTGAAGACCGCATGGGCCTTGTCGCGGATCAGGCCGCGGAAGGTTTCGCGGCTGGTCGTGTGCGGCGTCACGTGATGGATGCGCGTGTGCGTATCGAAGTGACTGCGACCGCCCGGTGCGAACACGCCATGCACGTCGGTGCTGGCGCCTGGCGCATCGAGAAATACATTGAGATCGTGGCGCACCAGCGCACCGCCGAGATCCAGGCCCACGTAATCGAAATGCGCGTCACGCTGCACGTGCACTTCTGTGCGCGTAAGGTCGGTGGCGGCGGTTCCGAGGTCCTGGATGCGCAGCAGGTGCAGCCGGCTGTTGGCTTCGAGCTGAATCTCGAACACCGAAGTGGACAGCGCATCGCCGCCCTCGCTGCGCAGATCGAGCAGCACGGTGGCTTCGGCGCCGGGTTCCAGATGCAGGCGATGGCGCAGATGGCTCATGCCGGCGCCCGAACCGAGGCTCAGCAGCAGCGGCTTGCTCTGCTGGTTGCGCGTGATGCGCAGGTCGAGCCCGTCGCGCACCAGTGCGGCATTGAGCGCGGTGACGCTGTCGTCGACGAGTTGCGCGGCGGGCGCCGATGCATCGCCGTGGTCACGCAGGCCGTTGACGAAGCGCAGCGCATCCCAGCCGGGCAGGACGGGCGAGGGGGCGTCGAAGGCAGTCCCATCGAGTGCGAAATGGGCGGCGGCCAGGGCCGACAGGTCGGTGTACTTCCAGTCCTCCTGGCGGCGTGTCGGAAAGCCTTCGTGCTCGAAGCGCTGCCAGGCCTCGTGTCGCGCGCTGCGCAGGTTGGCGGGCAGGCGCTCGAAAGCCTGTGCGTAGGTCGAGGCTGCGCTGCTCACGCGGCCTCCAGCCAGCCGTAGCCACGCTCTTCGAGTTCGAGCGCGAATTCGGGGCCGCCGGATTTGACGATGCGGCCCTTGGCGAGCACGTGTACGAAGTCGGGCTTCACGTAGTCGAGCAGGCGCTGGTAGTGCGTCACCAGGATCACCGAGCGCTCGGGCGAGCGCATCGCATTGATGCCGTCGGCGGCCAGCTTCAGCGCGTCAATGTCG
>JALRLM010000173.1 GCA_023254435.1 Hydrocarboniphaga sp. | reverse complement strand
GGCGAGCAGCCCAGCGCGCCCTACAGCGACGTGCAGTCGCTGCTCTGCGACACGCTGCTGCACGGCATGCAGTTCGAGCGCGCCGTCGACTGCTATCGCGATGCGCTGGTGGGCATGCGCGCCCACCTGCAGCCCGGCGCGCCGCTGATCGTGGCCACGCTGATCCGCCTGGGCTCGACGCTGCAGCAGATGAGCCAGACGCAGCAGGCCCTGCAGTATTACGAGGACGCCGTGCGCACGGTGCCGGCCAGCGATCGCGCCACGCGGTCGGAGGCCCTGCGCGGTCGCGGTCGCGTGCTGCTGGACCTGGATCGCGCCGACGAGGCCGAGCGCGACCTGCGCCAGGCCTACGAGCTGCGCCGCGAACTCAGCGGCGAGGGCAACGGCTTCACCTGGTTCTGCGCCAGCCAGTGGGGTCGCGCGCTGCTGCGCCAGGGACGCCTGCGCGAAGCCGAGGCGATACAGCGCGAGTCGCTGCAGCGTCTGCGCACGATCATGGGGGCGCAGGCCTATCAGGTCGGCATGCTGAGCTCGACGCTGGCCGATACGCTGCTGGCGACGCCGGGGCGCCGCGACGACGGCATCGCGCTGCAGCGCGAGGCGCTGGCCGTGGTCGAAGCCACCTATCCCGAACCGCATCCGCGCTGGGCGGAGTACGCGACGCCGCTGGCGGTCGCGCTGTACGAGCGTGGCGACGTCGACGCCCTGCGCGAGGCAGAGACGATCAGTGCGCGCTCGGCCGCCGCCGCCGCATCGGAGCAGGCCAAGGGCAACGAATCCGCGGCGACGCTGGCCAGGGCCGTGCACGTGAGCTGCCTGCGCAAGCTCGGCAGGCCGCAGGAAGCCGACGCCGAATGGACCTCGCTGCAGTCCGCCCCCGCGACCGGCAGACCCGTCGCCACGGAACTGGCCCTATGGCTGGGCCGCGCGCGCGGCGCCACGCCGTAGCGTGGGGCGGCTGAAGGCATCCGCCACCGTCGTGGCTTGTGCGACGGCCGGCTCGCGCCGCGATGCCGCAGATCCGCTCGGCGACGACGTCGCTCGCGCCGGGCCACGACCCGCCGTGCGGGTGCACGACGAAGCTCAGCGCGTCACGAGCTGGAGCGAATAGCGTTCGATCGTCGTGCTGCCGCGCCCGTAGGCGATTTCGTTGCCGAACTCGACGCTGGCGACGAAATGCTCGGCGTCGATGAGACCGGCGTCGAGCAGCACATCGACGAACCAGCGCAGCTCGATCACGCCGGCGTTCATGGGCTCGCGCAGCACGAAGGCCAGATAGCGCCAGTGCTGCATGCGGCAATCGAACAGATCGGCCAGGCCCCAGGGCGTGTCGTAGCGCTGCACGCAGGTACCGGCGGGCTGCAGTCCGTGCTTGTCGACCCAGATCATGATCTCGGTGCTGATCTGCTCGGGCGTGGCCTGCGCGCTCGCGCACAGCCACAGCTCGAAAGCGGCGTTGTAGACGCCCCTGGCGCGCGTGTCGATGACGTAGGCGATGCGGATGCTGGCGATGTCTTCGACGCGCGCGGGCAGCTGCGTCGTCGTCGATGCGGCCAGCCAGGGCTTCTTGCCGTGAATGACTTCGGGATAGGCCATCACGCGCGAGTCGTCGTGCCCAGGCCAGTTCCATTGCCAGCCGGCGACCTCTCCGGGTGGCGTGCTGATGCTTTGCGGCGGGCGCTCGCCGTCGAAGCCCCAGGCGTTGTTCTGGATGCGCCCGTCGCCGTAGTCGAGCAGGCCGTGATTGTCGTGCAGGCGGGGCATGCCGACATTCTAGTCGAGCAGAACCCGAAGCCTGCCGTTCAGCCGCGTCGGCGCAGGCTGCCTCCACTGACGAGAGGAGAAGCGCCATGACGCTTGGAACCATTCTGTTGATCGTGTTGCTGCTGGCGCTGCTCGGCGCCCTGCCGCTTTACCCGCATAGCCGCAGCTGGGGTTACGGGCCTTCGGGCGGCGTGCTCGCGGCCGTGCTGATCGTGGTGGTGCTGCTGGCCACGGGCACCGTCTAGGCAAAGACTGATCGAGCTTGCGCCGCGCCCCCGGCCGAGGCCCGTTCGCTCGCGACGCTTGAGCGCCGAGTCTTCGGCGGTGCGGAAAAACGAAAGGCCGGGCATCGCCCGGCCTTTCGCGTTCGCTGCGGCCTACGCCGCCTTGTCGAAAGCCAGGCCGTTGTCGGCGGTCACCACGCTGACGCGATCGCCGCTGGCGAATCGCCCATCGAGGATTTGCCGCGCGAGCGGATTCTCCACCAGCGTCTGGATCGCGCGCTTGAGCGGTCGCGCGCCATACACCGGGTCGTAGCCCGCTTCGGCGATGCGGTCGAGCGCGGCGTCGCTGAAGTCGATGCCGATGCCGCGTTCGGCCAGGCGCTTGACCACGTGCTGCGACTGCACCTTGGCGATGGCGCGAATCTGCCGGCTGCCCAGCGGATGAAACACCACCGACTCGTCGATGCGGTTGATGAACTCGGGGCGGAAATGCTGGCCCACCACGGTCATCACCGCTTCGCGAATCGCCGCGTAGTCGCTGCCGCCCGATGGCGTGCTCATCATGTCCTGGATCAATTGCGAGCCGAGGTTGCTGGTCATCACCACCACGGTGTTGCGAAAGTCCACGGTGCGGCCCTGGCCATCGGTCAGGCGGCCGTCGTCGAGCACCTGCAGCAGCACGTTGAAGACTTCGGGATGCGCCTTCTCCACCTCGTCGAGCAGCACGAGCGAGTA
>JALRLM010000492.1 GCA_023254435.1 Hydrocarboniphaga sp. | reverse complement strand
GTTCTCCTCCTGCAGGCGCGTCACGGCGCGCTCGTTCTGCTTTTGGGGTCTTGGCCCCGGCCGCTCGATCGGCGGTTGCCGCGAGTATAGGCAGGGCTCGCTGTACCCGCGGCGTGCCGGGCGCGACAGAGCTGTTTTTGCTGCTTGGCGCCGCCACCCTGCATACGGAGACTGACCCGCGCGGACGTTCTCGGCCGGCTCGCGTTGCCGGCTCCGGCGACATTGACGCTGCCGCGCCGGCCCGCCCAGACTTTCGACTCCGCGCCGCCAGCCACTGACGCAGCCACGCCCGCGCAAGCAACCATTGGGGGTGGTGATGCACAGTCGTTCTCGTCGGGCCGCGCTGGCCCGGCTCCTTGCGGTCACCGCCGGCGTGACGGCGAGCGGCGCCGTGGCCCAGCAGGCGCAGGAGCCGCTGCCGACCATCGCGGTCGGCGCCGAGGCGCCTGCGGACGCGCGGCGCGAGGCCGCCGAGCCGGTGGAGCTCGAAACCGTCTACGTCACCGGCGAACTGCTGACGCGTGAGGCGGCGCAGACCGTCAGCAGCGTCGCCTTGCTCACGGGCGCGCAGATCGAGCGCAGCACCGTGCGCGACGTCTACGACGTATTGCGCGCCACGCCCAACGCCGCCATCGAAGACAGCGACTACGGTTTCGGCGGCATGCTGCTGCGCGGTATCGGCAGCTATGGCGCCAGCGGTGCCGGCGCCTATGCCTCGTATGGCACCACCTCGGTCGTCGTGCTCGACGGCGTCGGCCTGCCGCGTTCGGCGCTGGCCTATGCCGATCTCTCGGCCTTCGATCTCGACACCGTGGAAGTCTTTCGCGGTCCGCAGTCCACCAGCCAGGGCCGCAATGCCATGGCCGGCGCGATGATCGTCAACAGCGTCGCGCCCGAGCCCCTGAGCCACTTCTCGCCGCAGATTCGCGGCCGCGTCGCACTGGGCAACCAGGGCAGCCATCAGTACGCCGGCGCGGCCGAGGCCACGTTGTGGCCCGAGGTGCTGGCGCTGCGCGTGGTGCACGACGACCGCGCCGACGACGGCGACGTACGCAACGCCACGCGCAGCGAAAGCGATGCCGCAAGACGCGACAGCCGCAGCACGCGCATTCGCCTGGCGTTTCAACCGGGCGGGCCCGACGGCGCCTATCGCGCACTGTTCAGCGCCTCCGACCTGCGGCGCTACCAGGGCAGCAGCTACGTGCAACTGGAACACGAGGGCGATCGCACCGCGCTCAACGACCAGCCGCAGGACTACGACAACCAGGCGCGGCTGTACGCGCTGGATCAGCGCCTGCGTTTCTCCGATGCCTGGAGCCTGCGCGCGGTCAGCGCCTGGTTCGATTCCGAGACCTTCAGCCGCTTCGACACCGACTACTCGCAGAACGACTACGGCGCCACGCAGCAGTGGGAGGATTCCACCGGGTTCTCGCAGGAGCTGCGCCTGAGCTATGCCGGCGAGCGCCTGCGCGGCAGCTTCGGCGTCTACTACTACGACGAGGACAACGGCGACGACCAGAGCGGCTATCTGGATCTGAATTTCTTCCTGCAGGGCACGCCCTTGTGCGAAGTGCCCATGGCCTGTTCGCTGCCGCTGGGTCGCGTGGTCTACGACTCCAGCACGCCGTCGAAGGTCACCGACATGGCGGTGTTCGGCGAACTGGACTGGCTGCTCGCCGACCGCCTGACGCTCACGCTGGGCCTGCGCGCCGATCGCGAGGACAACAGCCGCGTGCTGACCACGAACTACACGGGCGACACGCTGGCCTCGACGCTGCTGGTGACCTCGCTCAAGGGCAGCGTGCTGCCGGCCGACGGCTCGGTGCCGGTGTCGCGCGAGTTCTCCGAAGTGCTGCCCAAGCTCGCGCTGCGCTATGAGGTCTTCGACGGTTGGTTCGCGGGCGCGGCGTATTCCGAGGGCTATCGTCCGGGTGGCGACGGCTACAACCAGGTGTCGGGCCGCTACTTCACCTTCGATTCGGAATACACGCGCAACGCCGAGCTGTCGTTCAAGGGCGTCTATGCGCCGTGGCGGCTGCAGTCGGCCTTCAACCTGTTCTACACGCGCTGGGACGACATGCAGGTGCAGGGCGGCTCGGGCACCGATACCTATATCGAGAACGCGGGCCGCGCCACGATCTACGGCGGCGAGTGGGAAATGGCGTGGCGCGCGTTCAAGCCGCTGCAGATCGTCGGAGGCCTGGGCGTGACGCATGGGCGCTTCGACCGCTTTCGCAATCTGGCCGGCGACGACCTGTCGGGCAATCGCCTGCCCAAGGCGCCCGAATATTCCGGCGCGCTGGCGCTGGAGATCACGCCGTTCAAGGGCCTGCTGATCCGGCCCGACATCACCTTAGTCGGCATGGCGCCGGCCAATCCCGACAATCGCACGGTGCACGAGCTGCCGGCGTATCAGCTGCTGAATCTGGCGGTGCGCTGGCAGTTGTGGAATGTGGGCCTGTTCTTCACCGGCACCAACCTCACCGACGAAAATTTTCGCAAGGACGCCAACGACTATGGCAGCGCCGGCTACGATGTGGTCAGCCTCGGTGAGCGCCGCCGTCTCGTGGGTGGACTCGAATTCCAGTTCTGATCGAGGTCCACCATGAATACTTCGTCCCGCTGGTTTCGCTTCAACGTCTGGCTGCATCGCTGGAGCAGCCTCGTCGCCACGCTGCCGTTTCTCGTGCTGTGCCTGACCGGCACGGTGCTGATCTTTCACGAGGAGATCGACGATGCGATGGGCGTGGTGCCGACCGTGCAGGCCGATGCCGCGCACACGCCGCAGCCGATCTCGCAGGCCGTGGCGAACGTGCTCGCGGCGCATCCGGGCGAGCGCGTGCTCTCCATCGGCATCGACGCCGAGCATCATCCGGGCGTGCTGCTGGTCATCACCGGCGATGCCGTCGCGCAGAGCTTCGACGGCGCCAAGCTGCGCTACGCCGATCTGAGCACGGCGCAGGCCATCGGCGATCCCGAGGCCTCGCAGACCACGCTCACGGGTTTTCTGCTCGAGCTGCATGCGCAGTGGTTCATCGGCCTGGCCGGCGAGCTGATCGGCGCGCTGATCGCGCTGCTGGTGCTGTTGTCGCTGCTGTCGGGCCTCGTGGTCTACGCGCCCTACGTCAAGCGCGTGCTGTTCGGCGTGCTGCGTCGCGGACGCGGGCCGCGCCTGCTGCAGCTCGACCTGCACAACTTCATCGGCGCCGTGGTGCTGGGCTGGGCGCTGGTGGTGACGCTGACGGGCTTTCTGCTGGGCTTCGGCACGGTGGCGACCGGCATCTGGCAGATGCAGGAGCTGTCGGC
>JALRLM010000477.1 GCA_023254435.1 Hydrocarboniphaga sp. | reverse complement strand
CCGCCAGCGCCGCCCACGGAGCCAGGATCAGCATGAGCGCAGCGCAGCGGCGTCTCAGGGTCGACAGACCTAGAAGTGGAGGCATCAGGAGGGGTGTCTCGTTTTTTTGGCCCAGTCTAGCAGGGCGCCGTTCGTGAGCGGTCACGGAGTCTAATCAGGTCACGGTGCATATGCTGCATCAGTCAGGTTTGCGCCGCGCGTGACTTAAGGCTCGCTGGGCGGTCGGAAACCATCCTTCCATCGGCGCAGGGATGCGAATACGGCAACTGGATCGCCCGATGCCGGTGCATCGGGCGCGCCATGGGCGATGCCGGGCACCGCCGCGCGCAGAAAGGGGTTGATGCGGCGTTGCTCGCCGATGTCGCTGGGCAAGGTCGGCCGGCCGGCCGCGCGGGTTTCGCGGGCCCGCAGCAGCGCGGCGCCGATGTCGGAGTTTTCCGACTCCACGGCCCGTGCGAACAGCAGGTTCGACAGCGTGTATTCGTGTGCGCAGTACACCCGCGTGCGCTCGGGCAGCGCGGCGAGACGCGACAGCGAATCGTGCATCTGCGCGGGCGTGCCTTCGAACAGACGGCCGCAGCCGGCATGGAACAAGGTGTCGCCGCAGAACAGCGCCTCGAGCGCCGGCAGGTGATAGGCGATATGACCCAGCGTGTGCCCGGGCACGGCGATGACGCGGGCGGCCTGACCCAGGACCTCGATTTCGTCGCCCTCGCCCAGCAGGACCGACAGGCTGCCGATGCGGGCCGACTCGGCCGCCGGGCCGTAGACGGGAACCGGGTGCTGCGCGAGCAGCGCGGGGACGCCGCCGACGTGGTCGCCGTGATGATGCGTGATCAGGATGGCGTCGAGCGTCAGTCCGCGCGCGTTCAGGCTGTCGAGCACCGGGCCGGCCTCGCCCGGGTCGACCACCACGGCGCGTCCGCGGCGCTGCAGCAGCCAGATGTAGTTGTCGCTGAACGCCGGAATCGGCGTGATCTCGATGCCGGTTTCTGTCCACATGGCTAAGATGGTCGGTGCATCCCCACGGGGAGTCAATGATGCCTTTTTCATCGCTGCGCCCGGCCCGTGCGCCGTTCAACCGCTACACCCTGTCACTGTGGCTGCGCTCGCCGCGCGGCCAGCGCCTGCTCGAGCTCGAAAGCGCCGAGATGCAGCGCGTGCTGCCCGACGTCTTCGGCCGCCACATCCTGCAGGTGGGCTCGTGGGCGCATGGTGACGATCTGCTCAAGAGCTGTGAAACCCTGCATCACGCCGTGCTCGGCAGCGTGTCCGACTTCGGCGCACAGGCGCTGTCGTTGCCCGAGGAGTTGCCGGTCATGAGCAAGAGCGTGGACGGCGTGGTGCTGCCGCATACGCTGGAGTTCAGCCAGTCACCGCACAACGTGCTGCGCGAGGCCGCGCGCGTGCTCAACGATCGGGGCCGGCTGTTCGTGCTGGGCTTCAATCCCTGGGGCGGCTGGGTGGCACGGCAGCGGCTGGGCCTGAGCCATGCGACGTTTCCGCAGCCGTCGAACTATTACGGCATCGGTCGGCTTCGCGACTGGCTCGAACTGCTCGATTTCGAGATCACCGAAGTGCGTCGCTTCGGCGTCGGCTTTCCGTGGCTGGCGCCACGCAGCCAGCATCAGGTCTGGAGCGTCGGCAGCCTGCTGGCGCCCTTCGCCGAGAGTTATCTGCTGGTGGCGCGCAAGCGCGTGTTGCCGGCCAATTTTGTCGGCCGCGTGCAGCGCGCGCAGGTCAAGCCCTTGATCGGCGCCGTTCAGGGCGCCAACTCCGCCGCCAGTTCGGCGGCCAATTCCGTGGTCAATTCAGTGGAGACTCCGAGTCCGTGAAGTCGGTGGTGATCTATAGCGATGGTGCCTGCAAGGGCAATCCGGGGCCGGGTGGCTGGGGCGTGGTACTGCGCTACAACGGGACCGAAAAACGCCTGTGTGGCGGCGAGCCGGGCACCACCAACAACCGCATGGAGCTGACCGCGGCGATCCAGTCGCTCGAAGCGCTGCAGCAGCCCTGCGAAGTGCTGCTGCACACCGACTCCACCTACGTGCTCAAGGGGCTCACCGAATGGCTGCCGGGCTGGAAGCGTCGCGGCTGGCGGACGGCCGACGGCAAGGCGGTGAAGAATCAGGATCTGTGGCAGCGCCTCGATAGCGCGGCCAGCCGGCACAAGGTGGAATGGCGCTGGGTGCGCGGTCACAACGGCGACGAGGGCAACGAACTGGCCGATCAGCTGGCCAACCAGGGCTGCCTGCAGGCCACGTCGAAAATCGGCGGCGGTTAAGCTAGCGCGCCCGCCTCGCCGAATCGCCCATGCGCCAGATCGTTCTCGATACCGAAACCACCGGCCTCGAAGTCGCCCAAGGACATCGCGTCATCGAAATCGGCTGCGTGGAGCTGCTGAACCGCCGGCCCACGGGCACGGACTTTCACCGCTACATCCATCCCGAAGACAAGGACATCGACGCCGGGGCCGAGCAGGTGCACGGCATCAGCATGCGATTTCTGGCCGACAAGCCCAAGTTCCACGAACTGGGCCGCGAGCTTTGGGACTACCTGTGCGGCGCCGAACTGGTGATCCACAACGCGGCCTTCGATATCGGCTTTCTCGATGCCGAGTTCGCGCGCCTGGGCATCGGCAGGAAGCTGGGTGAAGTCTGCAGCGTTGTCGACACCGTGGCGCTTGCGCGCAAGCTGCATCCGGGCCAGAAGGTGAACCTCGACGCGCTGTGCCGGCGCTATGCGGTGGACGCCTCGCATCGAGACTTCCACGGCGCCTTGCTCGACGCGCGCCTGCTCGCCGAAGTCTATCTGGCGATGACGGGTGGACAGTCCGCGCTGGGGCTCGACGATGGCAGTTCGTCGGGTGCGGCGCGACGCTCGCGCTTCGTCGAGCTGCTGGCGGCGCCCGAGGTGCCGCTGCGCGTGATCCAGGCCAGCGAGGACGAAATTGCCGCGCATCGGGACCGGCTCGAGACCATCGCCAAGAAATCGGGCGGCAAGCTGATCTGGATCGAGGACGCTGCCGCCGCCACGCACTGAGTGGCGGTCCGCAGCAGGCTCACTCGGGTTTGCGCGCGAGGGCGGTGACCACTTCGAAGTAGGGCGCGCGCGTCTCGCGCGAGCTGATGCGGCAGGATTCCACCGTGAAGCCGGCCGCCGCCATGAGTTTGCGCAGCTTGTCGGGGCTGATGCCCAGGTTGACGTGGTCGTAGGCGCGCATCGCTTCCTCGTGGTGGTGCGCACCGAGCGTGGCGACGACGAGCCGGCCGCCCGGACGCAGCACCCGCTGTGCCTCGCTCAGCATGCGGTCGGGATGGCGGCTGTAGGGCAGGGCATGCATCGCGAACACGTGATCGAAGCGCGCGTCGGCAAACGGCAGTGCATGCATGTCGCCTTCTTCCACGCTGACGTTGGCAAAGGCCGCGAGGCGCTTGCGCGCGGCTGCGACCACGGTGGCGCTCACGTCCACGCAGGTCACGCTGCGCGCGTGGCCGGCGATCAACTCGGTCAGCACACCGTCGCCCGAGCCCAGGTCGAGCACGTCGCCCAGCTGCATGAGGCCGATCAGCGCGCGTGCGGTCGCCTCCCAGGTGCGGCCCGGCGAGTAGTGCAGCTCCATGCGGCCGGCGACCGATTCGGCCCAGGTCTGGCCGTGCTTGCGCGCGCGGACGGCTTCTTCGGCGCGCTCCAGGTCAATGCGGGTCTGGCCGTCCCCGATCTGGCCGCGCAGATGCGCCCACAACTCGCCGGCCGCGCCGCCGTTGCCGCTGGCCGAGTAGAGCGCCGCGCTGCCGACTCGCTTGTCCTGCACCAGGCCGGCGCGCTTGAGCCGGGACAGATGCGTCGATACGCGGCTTTGGGCGAGGCCGGTGATGTCGGTCAGCTCGGCCACCGAAAGCTCATAGGACTCGAGCAGCAACAGCAACCGGCAGCGGCTCGGATCGGCCAGCAGGCGGCAGAGTTCGGTTCCTTCTTCGAGCGAGAGCGACATGATCTGATGTTGATATGCAAACAAAGGCCCGATCGCGTGAACCGCGACCGGGCCGGTTGAAACGGCGGGATCGCCGCCGCAGGCGCGGCGACGACGGCGAAGCTCAGTCGGCCGTGGTCACCACGGTGACGTCGACGGGCTTCTTCATGGCCTTCTTGCCCGGCGCCTTGGCAGCCGCCTTCTTTGTGGCCTTGGTGGCCTTCGCCGCAGGCTTCTTGGCTGCCGCTTTTTTCGGGGTCGCTTTCCTGGTGGGCGCCTTGGCGGCTTTCTTGGCCGGAGCGGGCGTCGCATGGGCGGTGGCCAGCGATTCGCGCGCGTTGGCGAGCAGCTCGTTGAACGTGCCCTGCATCAGGTCGAGCTGCGTGAGCACCACCGACTTGATGTCGGCGCCGCTCTTCTTCTGTGATTTCAGGGAGGTCAGCGCGCTGTCGTAGTAGTGGTGCAGGGCCTTGAGCTCCTTGTCCGCGAACTGCTGCAGGCCCGTGTAAACCGCCTCGTTGGTGGTGCCGACGGCGGCCAGCGAATCCTTGCGCAGACGATCGAACTGCTTCTTGAGCTGGGACAAGCGCTCTTTGGCTTTCATCGTGGCTTCCTGCTGATAGTGGGAATTTCGAGTGTAGGTGCTGTTCTGCGTTCCGTCACGTCGATGCGCTAGGAAGGCAGGTGTTGGTCGCCGGCGCCGGCGAGTGGCTTTCGGCGCCAGGAAGATTGGGCGGAACGGCTGTTGTCGCCGGCAAGCGTCGGGGGCTATGATGCGGGCCCGCCCCCATACGACAGAGTATGGTTACCGTCTCGGCGTCGAGAGAGAGCCGCAGGCGCAAGGCCACGAATTCAGACCCACAGGAGGCTGCTTTCGCCATGTTCGAAGGACAATGCATTCAAGTGACGAAGCTGGACGGCGGCATCGCCGAACTGCGCTTCGACCGCCAGGGCGACGCGATCAACAAGTTCGATCGCCGCACCGTCGA
>JALRLM010000372.1 GCA_023254435.1 Hydrocarboniphaga sp. | reverse complement strand
CAGGGAAGAGCACGCTCGTGCTGGAAGTCTTGTTCCACTCGCTCTCACAGATGCTCTATCAGAAGAAGCCCAAGATCGACGGGTGCAAGGAACTGCGCGGGGTGGAGGCGCTCGATAAGGTCATCGACATCGACCAGTCGCCCATCGGTCGTACACCGCGCAGCAATCCGGCGACCTACACGGGCCTGTTCACGCCGATACGCGAACTGTTCGCGCAGGTGCCGGAATCGCGGGCGCGCGGCTACGAGGCCGGGCGCTTCAGCTTCAACGTCAAGGGTGGTCGCTGCGAGACCTGCGAGGGCGACGGCGTCATCAAGGTGGAGATGCACTTCCTGCCCGACGTCTACGTGACCTGCGATACCTGTCGCGGCCGCCGCTACAACCGCGAGACGCTGGAGATCAAGTACAAGGGCAAGAGCATCGACGAAGTGCTGGGCATGACGGTGGAAGACGCCGCCGCGTTCTTCAAGCCGGTGCCGGCGCTGTTCCGCAAGCTCGAAACCCTGCTCGACGTGGGGCTGTCCTACGTCAAGCTCGGCCAGAACGCGACCACGCTGTCGGGCGGCGAAGCGCAGCGCATCAAGCTGGCCAAGGAGCTGTCGCGCCGCGATACCGGGCAGACGCTCTACATTCTCGACGAGCCCACCACGGGCCTGCATTTCCACGACGTGGCGCAACTGCTGCGCGTGCTCGAACGCCTGCGCGAGCACGGCAACACCGTGGTGATCATCGAGCACAATCTCGACGTCATCAAACGCGCGGACTGGATACTCGATCTGGGTCCCGAGGGCGGCAGCGGTGGCGGCGAGATCATCGCCGCCGGCACACCCGAGGACGTGGCCAAGGTGAAGCGCTCGTATACCGGGCAGTTCCTCAAGCCCATACTGCGCCAGGGCTGATCCCAGGCACGCCGCAGCCCGAAACGAAAAAGCGAGCCGGTGGCTCGCCTTCTCGCAACTACTTCTCGCAACGACATGACTGCTGTCAAAAGAAACCCGCCATGGCATAAGCCGTCTTGTCGAACATCAGGCTCTGCGCATCTTCGAGCTTGAGGTTGGCCTTGTTGGCCGTGGTCACGATGCGAGTGCGATATTCCTTCTTGTCGCTGACTTCCGATACGCGCTGCTGGCTGGAGCCTGCATCCGAGACCTTGGCTTCGATCTTGGTATCCTTGCGCACCAGCACGCCCTGGGCTGCCTTCTCACGAATCGATATGTCGGCGACCAGCATGTAGGTCACATCCTTAACCAAGGAGTTGGCCACCAGCGAAGCACCCGATGCCGCCACACCCCCCAGAAGACCGCCCTGCCAAGTCTTGCCGCTGTTGGCACCAATGACGGCTCCGACGGCACCACCAGCCAGAACTTCACCGCCGCCAATATAGCCCTGCTGCAACGCAGCCTGCGCTGCCGTGGGGCTGGCCTTCTCGAGATTCAGCACATAGACCAGCATCTGGAACTGCGCGGCATCGGGCTCGTCGACGATGCGGTAGCCATTGTCGTTGGTCGAGAACTGCTGTTTTACGAACTGCGAGAATGCACGGCGATCGAATTCCATCACGCCGCTGCGAACGTCCAGATAAATGGTGCGCTTGTCCTTGGAGACTGGATCGACGAACACCGCGGTACTGGTTTTGGTCTGAACGTCGAGATTCTTCTTGCTCAGTGCCACTTCGGTGGCCGCGCAGCCGGCCAGCATCGCGCCGGAAAGCCCCACGGACAGCAACAGAATCGAACGAAAGATTTTCATGCCCCAACTCCCTATGGAAAAGTGTCATCTGCGTCGCGCATGAAAGGCTGATGCGCTTTGTATTACTGCAGTGCTTACCAGTAGCGCCCGTAGTAGCGGTGGTAGTAGACGCAGTTGCGGTAGTCCGAATAGCGGTAATAGACACTGCCCGCCAGGCTGTCGCAGGTCCAGCCGGGCTTCCAATAAGACGGGCCGCTGCCCACCGGCTTGAGTCCCTTTTTCATCGCCTCGTCGGCATACGCCTGTGCCCGTTGCGGGTCCCCGGCATCGAACTCGGATTCCATTACTTCCTGATTGAGCTGCTTCTGCATGTCCTCTTTGGGTCCGGACATCACCAGCGGACTAAAAAGGAGCAGCGCAGTCCAAAGCAATCCCTGCCTATTCATCGACTCGCCCCCGCGATTTCAATGTAGGGGGATTATTCTGGAGTCAAGAGCCGAGAAAGATGATGTACATCTCATTTTCCTGCGGGAGCAATCCCCCGCGCTTACTCGTTTCGCCCTACCCCGGCGTCAGCCCCTGCTCGGTCAGCCGGAAGCGCTTCAGGTCGATGCCATCGCGCATCAGCACGGTGTAGCGCACCGCCTCCTGGATCTGGGTAAAACCCCGCTCGTCGCCACGCTCCAACATCTGCCAGGCACCGGCGCTGAAAATGCCCATCTGCAGGCCCATGCCCTCAGCCTGCTTCTGCTTTTCGGCGTTGGTGTCGCCAATCAGCTCGGGCTTGGATGTGAGTGCCGAGGCGAACTGCCGGCGCACGCCCTGAAAGCGGCGCATGCCGGCTTCTTCACGGTGCACGATTTCCCAGCTGCTGACGTAGTAGGCCGCCATTACGTCGGCGACGTTGGTAGCCGATCCGCCGTTGCGTTCCAGCGCCTGCACGAAACCTTGCCAGATGCGGTCGTTGCTAAGCGTGCTGGAAATCGCCTTGGCGTGGTCAGGATCGGCGGCCATGAGGCGCTGCTGCAGTTCCTGGCGCACCGAGGCACTGATCGTCGGCGACGGTGAATACACCAGCGGATTGGCCGACGACGCTGACTCCTTTGCAGGCAGCGAGCGCGCAACGACAGATTGCTGCACCGGCCCCACCGGGTGCAGGCTCGCAAACCCAGAGCCCAAGGGCAGCAAACTGCCGGCCGACAGGCCGATCGCGAAGAATGGAAACTTGCACATGCTCGCGCACCGACTATTGAACGTGCGGGCACTATCGGTTCGCGCGGTTGAATCCCACTTGAACCACTGCCAGGCCCAGCTCAGCGTGTGAAGCGCTTGACGAACTCCCACACCGTGCGCGTGCCGTCGATGTCGAACGTCGTCTTGCCCTGGTAGCTCAGGTTGTAAGGCGAGCCCGGCCAGGTGTGGCCCCCGTTGGTCACGGTGTAGAACTCCACGGCGTTGCCGGTGGCGCAGCCCAGCCAGGCGTCGAGCTTCACGGTGGTGCCGTCGGTGGTCGACAGATTGGGCAGCTGCGTGGTCTTGGGCGCGCTCGGGCAGCCGTTGATCCTGGCCCAGTGCTTGGCCGAGTCGGGCGCCGACAGCGCGATGGCGTACTTCGACGGCGTGTATTTGACGATGGTGTCGGCGGTGCCGTTGATGAGCGCCATCGGCGTCGCCAGCGCGGGACTGCCGCAGACCGACACCAGCGTCTTGAGCATGACGCCCGACACCGCCGCGGCGGCGGCGATCTTCTGCGGACGATCGCAGGCGTAGCGCAGCGTCATCATGGCGCCGTCGGAGAAGCCCGTCATCGACACGCGCTTGGCATCGACGGGATAGCGCGCGACGCTGTCGTCGATGAGCTGGGTCAGAAAGCCCACGTCATCGATGCTGCTGGTGTCGCTGGGATCGTCGTGCCAGTTGCCGTCGGCGACATCGGGCAGCGCCACCCAGATGCCGTAGTCGCGCACCAGCTCCTGCACTTCGGTCAGATAGGCCATCGCCTCGCCGTTGCCGCCGTTGTAATGCAGCATCACCATCAACGGCGCCTTGCTGCTGCTCGTCGTCGTCGGCTTGAAGTACAGCGTGCTGCGGCTGTAGCCCTGATACACCGTGGTGGTACGGAAATACGTCACGCCCTGCGTGGGCACGATGTAGGCCTGCGCGGCGAAGCTGCTCAAGCCCGCCAGCGCGACGAGCATCAGCAAGCTGCGGCGCAGGCAGCGGTGAAATGTGGTCACGGCACTCTCCTCTAAACGCATGCCCGCAGCCTGACAGCATCGTCAGTGCAGGATGCACGCGGCACGACACGCGGCGTCGGGTGCGTGGACGACCGGTTGGGTACGAGAAGCTACCCGCGTGATGCCAGCGGATGCCGACAACGCCAGCCACGCGAGCCCTGCGCATCGCTCTGCCAGAGCAGGCCGGGGTCGCGGCAGTCGGCCTGGCGCAGCGCGCAGCGCGGCTCGAAGCGACACCCCGGCGGCATCTGCCGCGGATCGGGCGGCTGACCCGGCAACGCGGCCAGCGGCGTGCCGGGCCGCGTACCGGCGCCCGGTCGCGCATTGAGCAAGGCCGCCGTATACGGATGACGTGGACGCCGCAGCAGCTGCGCGGTCGCGCCAGATTCCACGACCTGCCCCGCGTACATCACGAGCACGCGCTCGCAGTGCTCGGCGACCAGCCCGAGATCGTGGGTGATGAACAGCAGCGCCATGCGCTGCTCGCGTCGCAGGCGCTCGAGCAGACGCAGAATCTGCCGCTGCACGGTGGGATCGAGCGCGGTGGTGGGCTCGTCGGCGATCAGCAGGCGCGGTCGCGCGAGCATCGCCATGGCGATCATCACGCGCTGGCGCATGCCGCCCGAGAGCTCGTGCGGATACTGCGCCAGCCGCGTGCGTGGCGCCGACAGGCCCACGGCGTCGAGCGCGCACTCGGCTTCGGCCAGCGCCTGCCCGCGCGTCGCGCCGCGATGCGTCTCGAGCACCTCGGCCAGTTGCAGGCCGACGCTCAGGTACGGATTGAGACTGCTCATCGGGTCCTGAAACACCATCGCCATCGCCGGGCCACGTAGCTGACGTCGACGCTCGGCGCTGGCCGACAGCAGATCCTCTCCGTCGAACAGCATGCGACCGCCGAGCCGCGCGCCGCGCGCGCTGAGGCCCATGAGCGCGAGCGCGGTCTGCGACTTGCCCGACCCCGATTCGCCGACCAGCGCCAGGGTTTCGCCGGCATCGATCGCAAAGCTCAAGTCGTCGACCACCGCGCGTTCGCCCTGCGCGGTCTGCAGGCGCACGGCCAGCGATTCCACCTGCAGCAGCGGCGCACTCATGCGAGGGACTTCCGCAGGCGCTCGCCGAGACGGTTGAGCAGCAACAGCGTCACGATCAGGAAGGTGCCCGGAAAGACCAGCGCCCACGGCGCCGTCTCCATGTCGCGCGCGCCGTCGCTGATCAGCGCGCCCCAGCTCGTCGCCGGTGCCTGCACGCCCAGCCCCAGGAAACTCAGGAAGGATTCCATCAGTACGACCTGCGGCACCGTGAGCGTGGCGTAGACCACGACGGTGCCGAGCAGGTTGGGCAGCACATGGCGGCGCAGGATCGAGAACGTCGTCAGGCCGTTGATGCGCGCGGCCGCGATGTATTCGCGCTGCTTGATCGCCAGCGTTTCACCACGAACGATGCGCGCCATGTCGAGCCAGTTGACGCAGCCGATGGCGACGAACACCAGCAGCAGATGACGGCCGAACAGCACCATGAGCAGGATCACCAGGAACAGGAACGGCAGCGCGTAGAGGATGTCGACCGCGCGCATCATCAGTGCATCGATGCGTCCTCCGAGCATGCCTGCGATCGCGCCGTAAGTGACACCGATCAGCAGCGAGACCAGCGTTCCGACGATGCCGACGAGCAGCGAAATGCGGCCACCGATCAGCGTGCGCGCGAACAGATCACGACCGAGCGCGTCGGTGCCGAACCAGTGGCTGTCGTGCAGCGACGGTGCCGCCGACCATGCGCCGTCGAAATCGATGGCGTCGAAGCTCCAGGATGTCAGCAGCGGGCCGATCAGCACGAACAGGAGCAGCAGCGCGAGCGGCGCCGACACCAGGGCCCGGCGGATCGCTCGCGAGGACCGCGCGCTCATGCGCGCAGGCGCGGATCGAGCCGCGCGTAGAGCAAATCGACGATCAGGTTGAACAGCACGATCAGCGTGCCATACAGCAGCACCACGCCGAGCACGAGACCGTAGTCGCGATTGAAGGCGCCCTGCACGAAGTAGCGGCCCACGCCGGGCAGGCCGAAGATCTGCTCCACGACCACCGAGCCCGTCAGCGTCGCGGCGGCGGCCGGACCGAGATAGGACAGCACGGGCAGCAGCGTCGGACGCATCGCGTGCCGCCAGATCACCAGACGCTCGGGCAGTCCCTTGGCCCTTGCGGTGCGGATGTAGGGCGCCTGCAGCACGTCGCCGAGCGCATTGCGCGACAGGCGCGCGACGATGGCCACGTGCGGCAGCGCCAGCGCGATCACGGGCAGCAGCCAGTCGGCGGCGTGGCCGTTCCAGCCGCCGGCCGGCAGCCAGCGCAGTCCCACCGCGAAGACCAGGATCAGCAGCGGCGCGCTGACGAACTGCGGAATCGACACACCCAGCAGCGCAAAGCCCTGCACCAGCCGGTCGACGGCACCGTCGCGACGCCGCGCGGCCGCCACGCCCAGCGACAGGCCCAGCAGCAGGCCCGTGACGATCGCCAGCGAGCCCAGCGTGGCCGACACCGGCAAACCAGCGCCGATGATCTCGTTGACGCTGCGATCGGGATATTGGTACGACGGCCCCAGGTCGCCGCGCAGCAGCCGCAGCAGGTAACGCAGGTACTGCGTCGACAGCGGCTGATCGAGATCGTAGGCCGCTTCGAGCTGCGCGCGCGTCTGCGGCGTGATGCCTTCTTCGGTATCGAAGGGGCCGCCGGGCGCGACGCGCAGCATGAAGAAGGTCAGCGTCAGCAGTACGAACAGGCTCGGCACGGCCTGGGCGAGACGCCGCAGCGTGGACGCGGACATCGTCAGCCGCCGTCCGGCGCGAGATCGAGATCGCGGCTGTAGTGGTGATCGATCAGATTGTCCTGCCAGCCGCGCACGCGGGCCGAGACGAGATGCTTGGTGACGTAGAAGTAGATCGGGATCAGTGGCGTGTCGGCCAGCATGGTGGTTTCGGCCTGCGACAGCAGCGCGCTGCGCTGGGCGACGCCGGCCCGCGTCGCCTGGTCGAGCAAGGCGTCGTAGCGCGCGTTGTCGTAGCCGCTGTCGTTGCGCGGATTGCGCGACTGCAGCAGGTCCAGAAAGCTGCCGGCATCGTCGTAGTCGGCCACCCAGGAGGCACGAAATACCTGCGTGAGCCGGCGCTCGCGCCGGCTTTGCAGGAACACCTTGGTTTCTTCGTTGTAGAGCGTGGCCTGCACGCCGAGAAACTGCTTCCACATCGCCGCGACGACGGTCGCGATCTTCTGGTGATAGTCGTGCGTGTTGTAGCGGATCTGCACGTGCAGCGGACGCCCGGGGCCGTAGCCCGCGGCGGCGTAGAGCCGGCGCGCTTCGCTCAGGCGCTGCTCACGCGTCCAGCCTGCCCATTCCGGCGTCAGGGCCGTCGCACCCTGGATGTTCGGCGGCAGCAGGCCGTAGGCGGGCTTTTCGCCGCTGCCCATGACTTTCTGCGCGATGACGTCGCGATCCACGGCCAGGCTCAGCGCGCGCCGCAGGCCCGGCTGATCCCGAAACGGGGGCCGCGTCAGATTGAAGCCGTAGTAGTAGAGGCCCAGGTAGTCGGCGATGCGCAGCTGTTGCCGCAGCGAGGGCGACATCGCGGCGATCTGGCTGGCCGGCACCTGCTCGGTGATGTGCAGTTCGCCGGCACGAAAGCGCTGGAACTCGGCGTTGAGATCTTCGGTGACGAGGTGCCGCACCGTGTCGACGGCGACGTGATCGCGATTCCAGTAGTGCGGATTGCGCTGCAGTGTCACGCCGGACTGCAGCACGCGGTCGCTGAGCAGGTAGGCGCCATTGGACAGCAGCTGGCCGGGCCGCGTGAATGCGCTGCCGGCCCGCTCGATGCTGGTGCGATGCACCGGAAACGCGACGGGATTGGCCAGCAGGCCGAGGAAATACGGCGTCGGCTGCGCGAGTTCGATGCGCAGGGTCTGCGCATCGGGCGCGGTGACGCCGAGGGCCTCGGGAGCGGCGTCGCCGTCGATCACCGCCGGCGCGGCGCGAATGGCGAGCAGCAAGGCGGCCGACGGCGAGGCAGTGCGCGGATCGAGGCTGCGCCGCAGGCTGTAGACGAAGTCCTCGGCCGTCACCCGATCGCCGTTGGACCAGCACGCATCGGTGCGCAGGTGGAAGGTATAGACCCGGGCATCGTCCGATACCTGCCAGGACTCGGCCGCGCCCGGTACGAGTTGCCCGCGCGCGTCCTCGGTGACCAGACCCTCGAACAGGTCGCGCACGACGTTGCCGGCCGAGACGCTGCGCACCTTGTGCGGGTCCAGCGTTTCGACATCGGGACCGTTGCCACGCAGCAGCGTCTTGCCGGTCGCCTCCACGGCGCCGGCCGACGCCGGGATCAGCAGCGCGGCGGCGAAACACGACAGCCGGATCGCGCGGCGCATCCGCATGCTCAGGC
>JALRLM010000345.1 GCA_023254435.1 Hydrocarboniphaga sp. | reverse complement strand
GTGGTGCCGCAGTTCGAGGACCTGTTCAAGGGCTTCGGTGCCGACCTGCCGGCGTTCACGCAGATGGTGATCGGGCTGTCGCGCTTCGTGCAGGACCAGTGGTTCTTCCTGCTCAGCGTCATCGGCGGCTCGATCTTCGCGTTCTTCTACTGCTACAAGCGCTCGCCGCAGATGCGGCGCACCATGGACCGGGTGATGCTCAAGGTGCCGGTGGTCGGCGACATCCTCTACAAGTCGGCCGTGGCGCGGTATGCGCGCACGCTGTCGACCATGTTCGCGGCGGGCGTCCCGCTGGTCGAGGCACTCGACTCGGTGGCACGGGCCGCGGGCAACATCGTGTTCCAGGACGCGATCCTGGTGATGAAGGATCAGGTCTCCACGGGCCAGCAGCTGCAGCTCACGATGCAGCAGAGCGGCCTGTTTCCGTCCATGTCGACGCAGATGGTGGCGATCGGCGAGGAATCCGGCTCGCTCGACGAGATGTGCGCCAAAGTGGCGGACTTCTACGAAGCCGAGGTCGACAACCAGGTCGATGCGCTGTCGAGCCTGCTCGAGCCGATGATCATGGTCGTGCTCGGCGTGCTCGTGGGCGGCCTGGTCGTGGCCATGTACCTGCCCATCTTCAAGCTCGGCCAGGTCGTCTGACCGACTGCCGAAACCCGACCGCGCGCGGCGGCTTGCCGCACAATTCACACGATGACCTTCTTCGACGCCCTACAGACCAGCCCGACCCTGCTCATGACCTCGGTGGTGCTGCTGGGGCTTTGTGTGGGCAGCTTCCTCAACGTGGTGGCCTACCGGCTGCCGCAACGCATCGAGCAGGACTTTCGCAAGGCCAGCTTCGACAGCTACGGCGTGCCGGCCGGTGCCGACCAGGAGCCGCCGATTTCGCTGATGCGTCCGGGCAGTCACTGCCCGGCCTGCAAGACGGCGATCAAGCCCTGGCACAACCTGCCCGTGCTCGGCTGGCTGCTGCTGCGCGGGCGCTGTGCGAGCTGCGGCAATTCGATTTCGGTGCAATACCCGATCGTGGAGGCCGTGACGGGCCTGATGTCGGCGGTCTGCGTCTGGCGCTTCGGCTATTCGGCCGAACTGGCCGCTGCGCTGGTGCTGACCTGGGCGCTGGTCGCGCTCACGGTGACCGACCTCAAGACGATGTTCTTGCCTGACGACCTCACGCTGCCGCTGCTGTGGCTGGGCCTGCTGCTGAGCATCAAGGGCGTGTTCGTGGCACCAACAGCGAGCATTCTCGGCGCTGCGCTGGGCTACGGCGTGCTCTGGGGCCTGTTCCACCTGTTCAAGCTCGCCACCGGCAAGGAAGGCATGGGCTATGGCGACTTCAAGCTCATGGGCGCGCTGGGTGCCTGGCTGGGCTGGCAGGCGCTGCCGCAGATCGTGCTGCTGTCGGCCCTGGTCGGCGCCGCGATCGGCATCGGCCTGATGCTGGGGCGTCGCGCGGAGTGGAGCTCGCGCATCCCCTTCGGCCCCTACATCGCCGGCGCGGGCTGGATCGCCTTGCTGTGGGGTGAGTCGATCAATCGCGGGTACATGAACTACGCGGGCCTGCACTGATGTCGAGGCTCACCATTGGCCTGACGGGTGGCATTGCCAGCGGCAAGACGCTGATCGGCGACGGTTTCGTCGCGCTCGGCGTGCCCGTGC
>JALRLM010000335.1 GCA_023254435.1 Hydrocarboniphaga sp. | reverse complement strand
TGGAGCGGGAGAAGGATTACGACGGCGCCATCAACGTCGGGCCGACGCTGCAGTTCGAGCTGCCGCTGTTCAATTGGGGCGGCGGACGGGTTGCCGCTGCGCAGGCAGCGCTCGATCAGGCCGAAGCCGAACTTGACTCGCTGGTCATCGACAGCGGCAATGACATCAAGCTCGCCAGCGCGAAAGTCGAATTTGCTCGTGCTCGTATTGAACGCTATCGCAACGCGCTGATTCCCCAGCGGGAAGCGGTCGTGGCGCAGATGCAGCTTGAGGTCAACTACATGCTGATCGGCGTGTTCGACATTCTGGTCGCCAAACAGCAGGAATACGACGCTTACGCTGGCTATCTGGAAGCAGTACAGGATTATTGGACTGCGCGCACCGCACTCACGCGAGCCGTGGGCCAGCGACTGCCCAGCAGCCAGCAGCAAGTCAAAGCCACGCTCGACCCGAAAGAGCTGACCAAGCCCAAAGGCGGCGGCGGGATGAGCCACGGTCAGCACGGTGGTTCCATGGGCGGCATGAGCATGCCGATGGGCGATATGCCGGGCATGGACATGCAAGACAGCGGCGGCCCGCCAAAGGATATGCCACCGATGAAAGGCATGGAGTCAAAAGGCAACCAAACAATGCCGGCGCCTCGCTCCCAATCGAGCAAGCCACCGGCGGCGCACGACATGAAAAGCATGCCGATGGACGACATGCCCGGAATGGACATGAGCGCTCCGAAATCCAGGGCGCCTGCCAAACCGCAAGGCGGTCATGCGATGCCCGACATGCAACACGACTCGCCCCCGAAGAGCGATCCGAAACAAGCCCCCGAACAGCCTGCTATTCAGGAAGAACGCCATGCACATTGATCAACCCCCACCCGGACGCGTCGCGTCCATTTGCCGGAGTCGCACCATGAAGAGTCTCACCCGTACCACCCTGATTGCCGCCTTCCTGTTCACGGCCCAAGGCGCCCTGGCACACGATCCCAAGGAGCACGAGAAGGAAGCTGCGGCGGCCAAGGCCGGTCCCGATTGCGCATCGATGGACATGTCGAAGATGGATATGAACGATCCCGTGATGAAGGCCATGCATGACAAGTGCGCCAAGAAACCAATGCCGGCCGGCGACATGAAGAACATGAAAGGCATGAAGGGAATGGAGGGCATGGGTGCCCCGAAGCCCGCCGATGATCACGGGGGCCACTGATGGTCTCAAGACGAGATTTGTTGCAGGCAATGAGCGTGGGCGGCGCCGGCCTTCTGGCCGGTGTCGCCACCGGCGCCCGCGCGCAGCATGAAGGCCACGACATGAGCAACATGTCGCCGGCTCAGATGGCCGACATGAAGATGCCGGACACCGCCAAACCCACGCCGCCGCCCGCCGAACTGGCACCGCCCGCAGCGTTGAAGCGCACCGCACAGGGTTACGTGCCGGTGCGCACCCTCAATGGCTGGACGCTGCCTTACAAGCTCAACGGCGGCGTCAAAGAATTTCATCTGGTGGCGGAGGAAATCGAGCACGAGTTCGCGCCCGGCTCCCGCGCGAAATGTTGGGGATATAACGGCACGACCCCGGGCCCGACCATCGAAGCCGTAGAAGGTGATCACGTGCGCATCTTCGTCACCAATGCCCTGGGTGAGGCGACGACGGTGCATTGGCACGGCATTGATCTTCCCAATGGCTACGACGGCGTCGGCGGCCTCAACCAGCCGCACATCAAACCCGGCGAGACCTTCGTCTACGAGTTCACGCTCAAGCAGCACGGCTCGCACATGTATCACCCGCATGCCGACGAAATGACGCAGATGGCGTTCGGGATGATGGGGCTCTTCATCATCCACCCGAAGGCCGGCGAAGCAACGCGTATCGATCGAGACTACGCGTTCCTGCTGCACAACTGGGCGCTGCACCCGGGCACCTATCGGCCCGATCCCTCGATCATGCAGGACTTCGATCTGTGGACCTTCAATTCGAAAGTCTTTCCTGCCACCGAGCACCTGGTGGCGGGCATGGGCGAGCGCATCCGCATCCGCATCGGCAACCTCTCGATGTGGAATCACCCGATCCACCTGCACAGCAATCCGTTCTGGGTGACCGGCAGCGATGGCGGGCGCTGGCCCAGGGAACAATGGCGGCGCGAGGTCACTGAGATCGTTGGCGTCGGCCAGATGCGCGACTTCGAATTTGTGCCGACGGAGCCCGGCGACTGGGCGCTGCATTGCCACATGGCCCATCACACGATGAACGCGATGGGCCACGGCATCCCGAACGTCGCCGGCGTCGACCAGACGGGCGTCGAATCCAAGGTCCGCGCGATGCTGCCGGGCTACATGGCGATGGGCAAAAGCGGCATGGCCGAGCACGCAGGACACGTCGCAATGGGCCTCGCCGGGCCCGACAACACGCTGCCGATGATGATGGGCGAAGGCCTATACGGTCCGATCGAAATGGGCGGGATGTTCACGGTGGTCAAGGTGCGCGAAGGCTTGGCTGTTGGCGACTACCGTGATCCCGGCTGGTATCGGCATCCCAAAGGCACCATCGCGCGGCGCGTGAGTCTCGATCCGAAGTTCGGCGACCCGCCGAGACGTAATCCTTATGGCAGCACAGCGACTGGTGCCAAAGCACCCCCTGCAGCCACCCCCATGCCCGATATGCCCGGCATGGACCACTCCCCGCACGGCGGTTGAGGTCGAGACAGTCTTTCCATGAAAACAATCAAAATCGTGATGGTCGTCGTGCTCGTCGGGTTGCTGGGCGGCCTCGCCTTCATCTATTCCGGCGTCTACCCGATGGGGGCGGATGCCCATCACACCAAAGCCGTGTTCTGGGCGCTGGAAACCTTGCGTGAGCGATCGATCGCCCAGCGCACCGACGATATCGAGGTGCCCGATCTGAACAGTTCGGAGCTGCTGCTGGCGGGAGGCGCGGACTACAACGACATGTGCGCGGGCTGCCATTTGAAGCCGGGCAAGAAAAGCTCCGACATGTCGATGGGCCTCTATCCGCAGCCGCCGAATCTCGCAATTGCGCCGGAAGAGCACGCCGGCCACGATCATGGCGACGTCAAGGCCAGCGCCGCGCGCCAATTTTGGATCATCAAGCACGGCATCAAGGCCTCGGCAATGCCTGCCTGGGGGCCGACGCACGACGACGCTCGCATCTGGGCGATGGTGGCGTTTCTGCAGAAGCTGCCGACGCTGACGCCTGCCCAGTATCAGATCCTAACCGCTCGCACCGAGGGCGGAATGGATCACGACGGTATGGACATGGGCGAATCCGGCTCGACGCCCGCGGCAGCGGTCACTTCGGATGACCACGCCGGAATGGCAATGCCCGGTATGGCGCACGCCAACGAGACGCCGGCGGCTCGAACGGCGAGCGATGCCGTGACGGCCTTCCAGACCGCTCTGAAGTCGGGCGATGCGGCAGGGGCTGCTGCCTGGCTCGCGCCGGATGTCGTCATCTACGAAGGCGGCGAAGTGGAGCGATCACGCGACGAATACCAAGCGCGGCATATGCCCGCCGACATCGCGTTTCTCAAGACCGCTCGGATCGAATTAATCAAACGGGACGCAGGCGAAAGTGGAGACAGCGCTTGGGTCAACTCTGAAACGCGCGTGCGCGGCAAATCTTCAAAGGGCCACGACATCGATTTGATCAGTACGGAAACCACACTGTTGCGTAAGACATCCGAGGGCTGGCGGATTACCCACATTCATTGGTCATCGGCACCCGCGACGTGATGCTGATGACTTCACAAGGTGCGAGGGGCGCATGCCGCCCTTCAAACCCGCGGCTCAGTCGAGCCGTGATTGACCGCGCCCATCGTCTTGGACGCGAAACCGATGTCGCTGCAATCCCGCGGCGAGATCAATGACAAGGAGTGTCCGATGAACAAGCAACACGATTCCGCCATGGCGAGCTGCATCAGCAACTGCCTGGATTGCCACCGCAGCTGTCTGGAAACCGTAAAGCACTGCCTGCAGAAAGGCGGAGACCATGCCAAGCCCGACCATATTGCCTTGATGCTGACTTGCGCCGATATCTGCCAGACCAGCGCCAACGCAATGCTGCACGGTGCGTCGGTCCACGCTCACACTTGCGGAGCCTGCGCGGCGATTTGTCGAGAGTGCGCCAGGGCCTGCTTGGCCATGGGTGACGACCCCGTGATGAAGGCCTGCGCGGAACGATGCAATCGCTGCGCAGAAACCTGTCAGTCGATGGCGGCCTGATCCGCAATCTGGCAAAGCACTGTATTTCAACCTCGCGGCTGCCACTGTTTGCTGGCAGTTGCGGGGACTCCGTCCATTTACCGTCCGGCAATACTACGTGAACCGTCTCAACCACGAGGAGTTTTAAGCCAATGAAGAAGCTCGCCTCCAATGTCCAGCGCGATGGCTCCGAAGGAATACTCTCGCAGTTCCCGTCTGCTTTGCATCCCCCGTTGCCGGGAGCTCGCTTGGGCCGCGATCACACCGGAAACCCCGGCTGGTTTCTTACCGATCCGGCTCGGCCCGGAAAATTCCTGCAAGTGCATTGGCTTCTCGACGCGACCGCGACTTCAGTTTTTCGGCTTGAACCGACCCCATCGCTAACAATTGCCGGTGGTCTCGATGCGCATCCGACCGAGTGAAGGCTTGGTCTCCTTTACTCGGCCGAAGCCATCCGCTGAGGCCTCCCTTTTCAAGACCCAAGATCGAAATGATCCCTTTTAGACAAGTTCTGTGGCGTACCGCTGCTCTGCTGGTTGTGGCATCGCAGCTGGCCAGTTGCAAACCCCAGACAACGCCAACCGGGCCAACCATTGAAGTGTGGAAAAGTCCGACCTGCTCTTGCTGCTCGAAATGGATCGAGCACCTTCGATCGAATGGTTTCGCCGTAACGGTTCACAACGAGCAACAGATCAATCCCTTGAAGGCCAAGCTCGGCGTCCCCGAACCGCTCTGGAGCTGTCATACAGCGGTGGTCGGCGGCTACACCATCGAAGGCCATGTCCCCGCAACGGACATTTCGCGCCTGCTTGCTCAAAAGCCGGTGGCGAAGGGCCTATCGGTGCCGCAAATGCCGAGCGGATCTCCGGGGATGGAAAGCGACCAACCCGAGCCTTACGACGTGGTGCTGTTCGGCAGCGAAGGAAAATCTTCTGTTTGGGCGCATCACCCTTGAAGGCACCTCAAGTCAACAACCCGCTGTACAACGTATCAGGAGTCAACAATGAAATTTCACAGCAACTGCGCACGCGTCTCCCGCCTGAGAGTTTCTGCTACCGCAATATCGATGGCATTGACCGTCGGCGTATTTTCTCCGCCGGCGGTCCGTGCTCAGGAGCCGAGTTTGATGCCGGGCCAGCCTTCGAAGATGGAAGAAATGAAGGGCATGGACGGGATGTCCATGACTGGTGATGCGGACTACGACTTCGCCATCAACATGCGCAAGCATCATCAGATGGCA
>JALRLM010000284.1 GCA_023254435.1 Hydrocarboniphaga sp. | reverse complement strand
GGCGCGCACGTCGGCCAGCGGCTCGGCCTGCGCCTGCAGGAAGCGCGTCAGCGCCGGCAGCGGCTGGCAGTCGGAGCGGTAATCGATGGTGAACAGGCCCGAGCCCAGCAGGCGACCGCGCGGCGACATGGCGTCGAGCAGTTCGCCGCGCGTGAGGCCCAGCAGCGTCGCCAGCACGCCCATGACGGTGGAATCGCCGGCGCGGATCTCGTCCAGCTCCAGCATCTCGAACAGGTCTTCGAACTGCGGCGCCACCTTGGCACGCACCAGCGCGCCCATGAGCACGTGCTCCTGCTCCGACAGCTGCAGCAGCTGGCCGACGGCGCGCAGGTTGAGTTCCAGCACCGACGGCGTAGCCGACTCGCGCGCGCTCGCGGCGACGCGCAGCGCCTCGACGATGATGTCGTTGGTGATGGTGCGGTTTTCGTCACCCAGATCGATGTCCAGGTGCTCGGCCTCGTCGAGGACGAAGCGCGTGAAGCCGTCCTGCGCCCAGCGGTAGCGGTCCACGCGGACCGAGAAATTGCTGAGCCAGCTCAACAGCAGCCGCTGCTCGTAGGGTTCCATCATGGCGCTGCCTTATGGCGACGGGGCGACTGGGACAATGCGGCCGATCCGGCGGCTTGCAAGCCAGCAACCCGGTTACCGTGATAATTAATAGAACAAAGTTTCAACTGACTTCCAAATAACACACGCATCGCATCGCCACTGAGCGCCTTGCGCACTCCATACCGCCGACCGCTCCGTTCCTGAGCACGGCTCCGACACGCTCGGCCGCGATGGAAAAATCGACGCTGATTCAAATCCTTGAACGCGCCATGTCGAGAATGAGAAGGCCCGCGCCAGCTGACTCCGGCGCCCGGTGCACCGCTACCGTTGCTCCCTTCCGGGCCTGGCGGGGTTCACGGCTTGCCGTCGCGGAGGGCCGGCGCGGACCAAGCTCATTATCCCTGATTCGCACGGCTTTGCGTTCGAATGGGCAAAAGCTGACCACAGACGGCGCTTGGGCGGCTCAACGTGGGTGCTCGCCGAGGTCCTGGTCGGTGACGCGCTTTGCGCCAACCCACCGCTTCAGCCGCCGCACCACATCAAGCGCAGGCGAACCCACTCACCCCGCCTTCGCCGCCCGCGCCGCCTGCTGCTCCACCAGCGTCAGCGCCACGCGATCGCGCAGGTAGGCCGGGGCCAGATCGTCCCCGCTCATGCCCTGCCCGGCCTGGAAGATCGGCAAGGCCAGCCTGAGCGCGGTGGCCGCGTGCGGCAGCGCACCACCATCCAGCTCCGCGATACCGATGCCCAGGCGCTGGCGCAGCAACGCCTCGTAAGTGCCCCAGCCCGTGCCCACGGCATGCCAGCCCTCGCCCGCCAGCTCGCAGGCGATTTCGCCGGGCGGCGTCACCGCGTCAGCCAGCAGCGGGCGGACCAGCCCCTGCGCGTCGCGCTCGTAGGCGCCCCAATAGACCTCGCTCATACGGGCATCGATGCAGGCCAGCACGCGCTGGGCGCCGGCATCCGCCGCCGCCTGGGCCAGCATGGCCAGCGAGCCGACGCCGACCACGGGGCGATCCAGCGCCAGGGCCATGCCCTTGACCAGCCCTACGGCGATGCGCGAGCCGGCGAAGCTGCCGGGACCGACGCCAGCCACCAAGCCATCGAGCTGCGCCGGCTTGATGCCGGCCTCGGCCAGCAGACCCTGCACGGTCGGCAGCAAGCGTTCTGTATGCGTGCGGCCGGCCACCTCGAAGCGCTCCACGACACCGCCGTCGATCATCAGGGCGGCGGAACAGGCTTCGGTGGCGGTATCGACGGCGAGCAGGCGCATGGCCGCCAGCATAGCCAAATGCGCATCGGCGCGGCGCTTGTCCACAGGCCCCTTGCACAGGCTGTTGATAGTCTGTGGCCAGAGTGTGAGTAAACACTATATTTAGTGGTGCGCCCGTCAGGCGGTCACAACCAATAGTGTTTCACCCCTTGACGCTCCCGCCCCGCCGGAGCACCCTTAGCCAACGGCCCAGCCGGCTTTTCGCCCGCCAGGAGCCCCCGGCCCCGCCGGACTCTCGAACACCAAAATGCCCGCCGGTAGCAAACCTTCCGGCGATGCGCGACTCATATAAAAGGAAGATTGCAATGCTGGAATGGGACGATGCACCGACGCCTGCCACCGCCAAGCCCGACCCGCGCCACGCCACGCCGGCCCTGCAACCGGTTTCGCTTGCCGCGCCCGCGGCCCCGGCTGCCCGCGTGATGGCCGCCCACGTCCCCAGCCAGGAAGCCGGCGCCACGGGTCTCGAAAACCTGGAGATGGGCGCGCGCCGCATTCAGGTGGACGACAAGAAGATCATCAACTGCCGCGCCGACCTCAACCAGCTGGTGCCCTTCAAGTACAAGTGGGCGTGGGAGAAGTACCTCGCCGGCTGCGCGAACCACTGGATGCCGCAGGAAATCAACATGCAGCGCGACATCGAGCTGTGGAAGAACCCGAACGGACTCACCGACGACGAGCGGCTGATCGTCAAG
>JALRLM010000145.1 GCA_023254435.1 Hydrocarboniphaga sp. | reverse complement strand
GCAAGGCAAGCCGGCGGTCTATCGCCATGCGCGCGCCGACATGGGCACGCACCGCGCCGACGAGGATCTGTGGGCACGGTTATGGTCGGTGCCGACGGCTCCGGCCGAACCGGCCGCCGCCGAGCTGCGCGAAGGCATCCTCAATCTGGGGGTTTCGCTCAACACCAAGGGCGTGCTGGAGATGCGTGCCTGGGACCTGCGCGACCAGCAGCCTTTCGAGCGGGTGCTGCGCGTCGAGGACTGACGATAGCCTCCGGTGACGTCACAGGCCGTATCGTTCGATAGCCTGCGAACTTTGCCCCGGGGCGCTATGCTGCCGGCACCGCCCCAGGCCGTCACGGCCGATCCGCCGGGCTGACGACGAGATTCATGGACCGAGACGTCATTTTCGTGGTGGACGACCAAGCGTCCAACATCGAAGTGGTCACCGCGCTGCTCGAACGCGCGAACTACGAGGTGGTGCCTGCGCTGTCCGGCGAGGAAGTGCTGGAGCACTGCCTGCGCCGCACGCCCAGTCTCGTGCTGCTCGACATGCGCATGCCGGTCATGGATGGCTTCGAGGTCTGCGAGCACCTGCGCGCCAACCCGCGCACGGCCGATGTGCCCATCATCTTCCTGACCGCCGCGCGCGAGCGCGAGGCGGTGATCCAGGCTTTCCAGCATGGCGCCGTCGATTACGTGACCAAGCCCTTCGTCGCCGAAGAACTGCTGGCGCGCGTGAAGACGCATGTGGAACTCAAGCGTGCGCGTGATCACCTGGCGCTGGTGGCGCAGGAGCGCGCCGACCTCACGCAGATCGTCGCCCACGATCTCAAGAATCCGCTGTCGAGCATCCTGTTCGCGCTGGACCTGATCGAGCGCGGCAAGGACAGCGCCGACAAGATGGTCGGCGAGATTCGCGAGAGCGCCAGGCATTGCCTCAGCTTCATCGACAGCTACCTGGGCCGCTGGGCCAAGTCGCAGGATCTGCGCAAGGTCGAGATCACGCCGATGAAGCTCGCCGCCGTCGTGCGCAACACGGTCGACAGCTTCGGCCTGCTATCGCAGGAGCGCGGCATGACCGTGACCGCGCAGATCGTCGACGACCCCGAAGTGCTCGGCAACGCGACAGCGATCCGCCACGTGATCGAGAACCTGGTCTCCAATGCGCTGCGCTACGCGCCCACGGGCACCGAAGTGCAGGTGCGTTGCGAGACCGGCCGCTCGGGCATGGCGCGCGTGTCGGTGGCCGATCGCGGCCCCGGCGTTCCGCGCGATCGCCAGCAGCAGCTGTTCAAGCGCTACGTGCGCCTGCAGGCCGGCGCCGAAGTGCAGCACGCGAGCGGCCTGGGCCTGGCGATCTCGAAGGAAGAAATTTCGCGCATGTCGGGCCACCTCTGGTACGAGGATCGCGAGGGCGGTGGCTCGGTGTTTTCGTTCGTGCTGCCGCTGGTGGGCAAGCCCGTCGCGTGAGCGCGACGGCCAGGCGCCTGCCTGGCTTACGGGGCGAAGTCGCCGATCGGCAGGTGCAGGCTGAAGCAGCTGCCGCGATTGCTGCCCTCGCTCTGCACTTCGAGCCGGCCTCCATGCAGGCGCGCCACTTCGCGCGCCAGGCGCAGACCCAGCCCCAGTCCGAATGCGCGTGCACTCTTGCCACCGGGCGGCGTGCCCGAACGCAGATGCTGCAGGCGTTCGGCGTCGATGCCGCGGCCGTTGTCGCAGACGCGGATGACCAGTTCGGTATCTTGCAGCGCCAGCTCGATGTCGACCTTGCCCTGCTTGGGCGTGAACTTGATCGCGTTGGCGACCAGATGATGCAGGGCCTGCTGCAGCCGGCCGGGATCGGCCTTGAAGGTCAGCGGCGAGCAGCCGATACGGCATTGCAGGTCGATGGCGCGAGCCTCGGCCTGTGACTTGAGTGCGTTCAGGGCCGCTTCGCAGATCGGTCCGGCGTCGATGGTTTCGAGGTCGAGCTGCAGCGTGCCGGCTTCGAGGCGCGACACGTCGATCAGGTCGGACAGCAGCTGTGCCTGCGCCTTGGCGTTGCGGTCGATCGCTTGCAGGCCCTGCTGGAAATCGCCGTCGCGCGGCATGCGCAGCAGGATGTCCGACCAGCCCAGGATCGCGTTGAGCGGCGTGCGCAACTCGTGCGAGAGCGTCGACAGGAATTCGTCGCGCACCCGGTGGGCACTGGCGACCTGCTGCCGGGCCTTGGCCAGCGCGAGTTCTCCGCGAACGACCGTGCGCAGTACCTGCGGCTCCACCGGCCAGGGCAAGGACGCGACGCCGTCGGTTGCGGTGGTCGCGCCAAGCCGCAACGCCGGCAGGCCGGCGTCGAGTGCAGCCGCGTCGCCGATCAGGATCAGCAGCTCGGCGGCCTCGACATCGACCAGTTCGGCGCCGAAGCCTTCCAGCTCGCGTATCACGGCCAGCCGCGCCGTCGCGTCAGCGCCCAGCACAGCGATTCGCCCCAGCGGTGGAGGCGAAAGGGGCGGCGCTGCGATCGGGTCGGCGGAAGTCGGCATCGAAGGCGATGGCGGCGCTGTAGGAGGACTTGAATCGAAGGGCCGCATCACGGCGCGAGCTTAGGCCGCGCCGCGTGAATGCCCGCCGACCGGATCGGACCGGATGCCGCCTTCAGTGGCGGAAATGGCGCATGCCGGTGAACACCATCGCCATGCCCGCTTCGTTGGCGGCGGCGATGACTTCGGCATCGCGCATCGAGCCACCCGGCTGGATCACCGCCGAAATGCCGGCCGCCGCCGCCGCGTCGATGCCGTCGCGGAACGGGAAGAAGGCGTCGCTGGCCATCACCGAGCCGCGCACTTCGAGCTTCTCGTCGGCGGCCTTGATGCCGGCGATCTTGGCCGAGTACACGCGGCTCATCTGGCCGGCGCCGACGCCGATGGTCTGGCGGTTCTTGGCATAGACGATGGCGTTGCTCTTGACGTATTTGGCGACCTTCCAGGCAAAGATCAGGTCGTCGATCTCGGCCGGCGTCGGCGCGCGCGCAGTGACGATCTTGAGGTCGTCCGGTCCGATCATGCCGCGGTCGGCGGTCTGGATCAGCAGGCCCGAGCCGACACGGCGCGAGTCGTTGCCCGGATGCGCGGCGCGCAGGTCGCCGTCGGCCGGCGGCGGAATCAGCAGCACGCGCACGTTGGCCTTGGCGGCAAACGCGGCGAGGGCGTCATCGTCGTAGCCCGGAGCGAGAACCACTTCGACGAACTGGCGACTCGTGATGCTGCGCGCGGTTTCGCCGTCGACCGGACGGTTGAAGGCGATGATGCCGCCGAAGGCCGAGGTCGGATCGGTCTGGAAGGCGAGGTCGTAGGCGCGGCCGATGCCGTCCAGGCTCACGGCGACGCCGCAGGGGTTGGCGTGCTTGACGATCACGCAGGCCGGCTTGACGAAGCTGCGCACGCATTCCCAGGCGGCGTCGGCGTCGGCGATGTTGTTGAAGCTCAGTTCCTTGCCCTGCAGCTGGCGGAAGGTGGCCAGCGTGCCGGGTGCCGGATACAGGTCGCGATAGAACGCGGCGCTCTGGTGCGGGTTTTCGCCGTAGCGCAGGTCCATCACTTTGACGAAGCGACCGTTGACCTGGCCCGGGAAGGCGTCGCGGCCGGCGATTTCGCTTTGCGTCTCGTCGAGTTTCACCGACGACAGGAAGTCGCTGATCGCGCCGTCGTAGTTGGACACTTGATTGAAGGCCGACACCGACAGCTTGAAGCGCAGCGCGCGGCTGGTGCCGCCCTGGGTTTCGAGTTCGCTCAGCAGATCGTCGTACTGCGCCGGCTCGGTCAGGATGGCGACATGCGCCCAGTTCTTTGCCGAGGCACGCAGCATCGCCGGGCCGCCGATGTCGATGTTCTCGATGGCGTCTTCCAGCGTCACGCCGGGCTTGGCGACGGTCTGTTCGAAGGGGTAGAGATTCAGAACCACGAGATCGATGGGCGCGATGCCGTGCTGCGCCATCACCGCGTCGTCCTGGCCGCGGCGACCCAGGATGCCGCCGTGGATCTTGGGATGCAGCGTCTTGACGCGGCCATCCATGATCTCGGGAAAACCCGTGTGCTGGCTGACTTCGGTGGCCTTGATGCCCTTGTCGGTCAGCAGCTTGTAGGTGCCGCCCGTGGACAGCAGCTCGACGCCGAGCGCGCTCAGGCGCTGCGCCAGCTCGACCACGCCGGTCTTGTCAGAGACGGAAATCAGCGCGCGGCGGATCGGGCACAGCCCGGTGGTGGAGAGTGTGCTCATGAGCGTGCGGCCTGGGATGTTGAAGAAACGATCAGTGATCGATCGGCGATCGATCGGAACGAATGCCGGCGACGGGCGTCGCCGCCACTCAGCGTTCGGGCTTGGCGGTGATGCGGTGCTGGCGCAGCTTCTTGCGCAGCGTGGCGCGGTTGAGTCCCAGCACTTCGGCGGCGCGCGACTGGTTGTTATCGCAATAGCGCAGCGTGGCGCGCAGCAGCGGCGGCTCGATCTGGCCCAGGATCATGTCGTACAGCTCCGCCGGGGCATGACCATTGAGGCTGCTGAAGTAATCATCCAGGCATTCCGACACCGAGTGGCTCAGCGGTTTGCCCACGGGGCGGGCGTCGGGCTGAAGTTCGGTGGCAGGCTTGTGTACAGACATTCTCTGCCCTCGGGCACGAGCTGACCTTCCCCTTGGCGATCGGAATCAACACGAACGCCCGAGGTCGTGAATTTGGGGGGCGCGAATCATAGCGCCAAGTCTGGACCGAAAAAAGCCGGCACCAGAATGATGACGGCCTGTTCTGTTTTCGATCAGCGCGCGAGTTCGCCTGCGCCCGGTAATTCAAGGCCTCGCGTCGCCAAGCGCTCCGAAATGAAGCGCGACCACACCTCGTTGGGCGTCCAGATGTCATACAAATCGCGCGCGGCCGTCACCAGGTCTTCATTGCGCTGCAACACGCGCCACAGGAACACGAAGGCCGACACGCGCATGTTGAGCGCGCAGTGGACGAGCCGACGCTGCGTGCCGAGCCCGTCCATGAGCCGGCAGAAGCGCTCGAAGTCGGACTCGCCGGGCGATTCCCAGGCGATCGGCAGCGCGTAGTAGGCCATGCCGGCCTTCTGCACGAACTCGGCCTCGTTGGGCAGGTAGTTCGGCGAGGTGGGCATGGCCAGGTTGATGACGCTGGTGATGCCGCCGGCTGCCAGCACCGGGAAGTGCTCGGGACGCGGCTGGCCGGCGGTCATCAGTTCCGGGCCGAGGCGGCGCGCGGCGATCAGCGCCGGCATGCGGCAGCGGCCGGCCAGGCGCGTCCAGCCTTCGCGGCTGACGTCGGGCTCGAAGTCGATCCAGGCCTCGTAGGCGCTGCGCACTTCGTCGGCCTGGCGATCGAGCAGGCCGGCCAGCACGATCCAGCCGCCCTGGCGCAGGCTCGACGCCAGCAGCGGTGCCAGCGCGATCAGCGGCTTGGCCAGGATGTTGGCCAGCACCAGATCCGCCGGGAACGGCGTCACCGCGTCCTCGGGTGCCACCGTGTGCAGATTCTCGAGCACGCCGTTGACGTCGGCATTGTCGCGCGTGGCCTGGATCGCCTGTGGGTCGATGTCGTAGCCCACGGCGCTGGCGGCGCCGAGCTTGAGGGCAGCGATGGCCAGGATGCCCGAGCCGCAGCCGTAGTCGAGTGCGTTCCAGCCGTCGATGTCGTGC
>JALRLM010000135.1 GCA_023254435.1 Hydrocarboniphaga sp. | reverse complement strand
CGAGCTGGCGCTGCTGCTGTTCGCGCTGCGCCGTCTGCTGCGCGAGGCGCTCGGCGCGCAGGCGCTCGAACTGGCTGTAATTGCCGCTGTAGAGCGTCGCCGTCTCGGCGTGCAGATGCAGCGTGTGCGTGGTGACCGCGTCGAGGAATTCGCGGTCGTGGCTGATGATGAACAGCGTGCCCGCGTAGCTGCGCAGCCAGTCCTGCAGCCAGATCACGGTATCGAGATCGAGATGGTTGGTCGGCTCGTCGAGCAGCAGCAGGTCCGATCGGCACATCAGCGCGCGCGCCAGGTTCAGGCGCATGCGCCAGCCGCCCGAGAAGCTGGCGACCGGCCGCGACTGGGCCTCGTTGGCGAAGCCCAGGCCGTCGAGCAGCTTGGCCGCCCGCGCGCGCGCCGCATAGCCGCCGATGGCGTTGAGCGCGTCGTGCAGCCTGGCGATGCGCGCGGCATCGTGCTTGCTCTCGGCCACCGCGAGGTCCGCCTCGAGCCGGCGCAGCTCGGTGTCGCCGTCGAGCACGAAATCGATGGCCGGCATCGGCAGCGCCGGCGTCTCCTGCGCCACCCAGGCGATCTCGACCTGACGGGGCAGCTGCACCTCGCCCAGGTCGGGCGACAGCTCGCCGAGCACCATCGCGAACAGGCTGGACTTGCCGGTGCCGTTGCGGCCGACCAGGCCGACGCGCCAGCCGGCGTGAACGGTGAACGAGGCGCCTTCGAGCAGCTTGCGGGCGCCGCGACGCAGGGTGACGTTGGAGAAATTCAGCATGGGACGCGCAGTGTACCTGGGCCCTCGCCACGGCCGCGCCGTTCGCATGGCCTGCCGCGCACGGCGGGCGGAAGCGGGTGATTCTTCTCTTGCCGACCCCGATGGTCCGCGTATGCTGCCGGCTCGCCTTTCGGAGTCTCCATGCGCGTTCGTTTGATCGGTCTGAGCCTTTGCGGCCTGAGTCTGGCCTGTCTCATGGGTTGCGCGGACAGCGGTCAGGCCGGTAGCACGCTCGGGCGGCTCGGCAAGAGCATCGGCAGCGTCATCGCCGGTCCCAGCGAAAGCGACATCGCCAGCGCCCTGCGCGAGGCGCTGACCCAGGGCACGGCCACCGCGGTGACGCGGCTCGGCAAGACCGATGGCTTCTGGAAGGACCCGCAGGCGCGCATCCCGCTGCCGGCTTTCATCAGCCGCTACGAGAGTACGGTGCGCGCCATCGGTTATGGCAGCACGCTCGACCAGTTCCAGCTGACCATGAACCGCGCCGCCGAACAGGCCGCGCCCCAGGCACTCGAGATCTTCGGCCAGGCCATCGGCGATCTCACGCTGGCCGACGCCAAGGACATCCTGCAAGGCCCCAACAACGCGGCCACCGAATACTTCCGCCGCAGTACCTCGGCGCTGCTGCAGCAGCGCATGCAGCCCATCGTGGCGCAGGCCACGGCGCAGACCGGGGTGACCCAGCAATACAAGAAGCTGGCGTCCAAGGCCGGGCCTATCCTGCGCCTGTCGGGCAGCAGCCCGCCCGTGGACATCGACGCCTACGTGACCCAGTACGCCATCGGCGCGCTGTTCATCAAGATCGCAGACGAAGAGGCCCGCATCCGCCAGAACCCGGCCGCGCGGAGCAGCGAACTGCTGCGCAAGGTCTTCGGCAGCAGCCTCGCCAAAAGCGCTCCCTGAGCCCAGGCGCGGTCGGTCCGGGCACGAGGCGATGGCCGGCATCGATACTCCCGATGACCCCTGTGACGCCAAGCGCGTAAACTGGCGATCTGCCCGTTCCGTTGCCAGGCCCCAGATGAGCGTTCCCCCCAGCGATGCACCGGCGGCCCGCCGCCCTGCTCCCGTCGTCACCGGCGTCAAGCTGCGCGGTGCCGAGAAGATGGCCCGCATCCCCGTCAAGGTCGAAGCCCCCGTCGACGCGCCGGCGCGCAAGCCCGACTGGATTCGCGTGCGGATCGGCGACCAGACCGAAGTCAGCCGCATCAAGAGCATCCTGCGCGAGCAGAAGCTGCACACGGTCTGCGAGGAAGCCAGCTGCCCCAACCTGTCGGAGTGCTTCAGCAAGGGCACCGCGACCTTCATGATCATGGGCGACATCTGCACGCGTCGTTGCCCGTTCTGCGACGTCGGCCACGGCCGACCCAAGCCGCTCGATACCGAAGAACCCCTGCACCTGGCGCAGACCATCGCGGCGATGAAGCTGCGCTACGTGGTCATCACCAGCGTCGACCGCGACGACCTGCTCGACGGCGGCGCCGCGCACTTCGCGGCCTGCATCCAGGAATCGCGCCGCCTGTCGCCGAACCTGACCATCGAAGTGCTGGTGCCGGACTTCCGTGGCCGCATGGACCCGGCGCTGGAAATCTTCAAGGACAACCCGCCCGACGTCTTCAACCACAATCTCGAGACCGTGCCGCGCCTCTACAAGCAGGCGCGCCCGGGCTCCGACTACGAGTGGTCGCTGGACCTGCTGGAGCGCTTCAAGGGCTATCACCCCAAGGTACCGACCAAGTCCGGCCTCATGCTGGGCCTGGGCGAAGAGATCGAGGAGATCGAGCAGGTGATGCTCGACCTGCGCGCCCACAAGGTCGACATGCTGACGCTGGGCCAGTATCTGGCCCCCAGCAAGCACCACCACCCGGTGATGCGCTACGTGCACCCCACCGAGTTCGAGCGCCTGCGCGTGCTCGGCGAAAAGATGGGCTTCAGCCACGTGGCCAGCGGCGCCATGGTGCGGTCGAGCTACCACGCCGACCAGCAGGCCGAGCACGTGCTGGCATGAGGCGGCTGAGCCGCCGCGCCGCCGGCGCGATGCTGCTTCTGGGCCTGGTGCCCACGGCCCAGGCCGACAAGCTGCAGGACGGCTACAAGGCCTGCCGCACGCTGTCCGACGCCAGCGCACGCCTGGCCTGCTTCGACGATCTGATGCCGACGCCCGAAGTGGCCCCGCAGGGCACCGCGGCCGCCCAGGTCCAAGTCACGCCGCCGCCCGCTCCGGCGACGGCCGCCGGCAGCTTCGGCTCCGAAGCGATCCGCAAGGAGCAAAAGGACGAAGGCCCCACGAGCATGCAGGCCCGTCTCGTCGGCACCATCGAGACGCTCAGCAAAGGACAGCGCTACTCGCTCGACAACGGTCAGGTCTGGCTCAACATCAACGACCGTGATGTCTATGCGAACGTCCAGAATCCCGAAGTGACGATCGAGAAGAACTTCGTCGGCTCGTACTGGATGCTGCTCGACAAGCCCAGCGCCCGCATCCGGGTCCGCCGCATCAAGTGACCGCCGGACCAGGGACCGGGCTGGCCACAGAGCCATGGCGCTTTACTGACACGGCGCTGATGGTCTTCATGTCCCGATACTGGGGATAACCCAGGCTTCTGATCCGCGTCGTCTCCTGCGTAAAGTCGGACCGCCGTCCAAATCGGCGGTTTGATGGGAGCACGATAATGAACAACAAACGCATGCGCATCTGGGTCGCCGGCCTGCTCGGGCTGGTTTCATCGACGGCCATGGCCGCGCCGATCGATCGCCCCGCGGGTAGCCGCCTGCCCGATCAGTACATCGTCACGCTCAAGGCCGATGCCGCCCGCGCCACGCCCGTGCGCACCCTGGCCCAGCGCCTGGTCGGCAATGTCGGCGGCGGCGAGATCCTGCACACCTATGACCGCGCCCTCAAGGGCTTCGCCGTGCGCCTGCCGGCCGCTGCCATCGAAGCGCTGGCCGCGAGCCCGCTGGTCGAGCGCGTGGAGCAAGACCAGTTCTTCGATCTCGTCGACACCCAGACCTCGGCGCCCTACAACCTCGATCGCATCGACCAGCGCGCGCTGCCGCTGAGCGGCACCTACAGCTATCCGTCCAATGCCGGCGTCGGCGTGCACGTCTACGTCGTCGACACCGGCCTGCGCGCCACGCACGTCGATTTCGCGGGCCGTGTCGGCACCGGCCGCAACTTCGCGCCCAACACCAACGGCGGCCTGGGCTGCCAGCTGTTCGGCTTCAACTGCCCCACGCCCGACCCCACCAACACCAACGACTGCCAGGGCCACGGCACGCATGTGTCGGGCACGGCCATGGGCACGACCTATGGCATCGCCAAGCAGTCCGTCGTGCACCCCGTGCGCGTGTTCAGCTGCAGCGGCTCCACCGCCACGTCCACGATCATCGCCGGCATCGACTGGATCACCGCCAACCGCGTGCTGCCGGCGGTCGCCAACCTGTCGCTGGGCGGCGGTGCCTCGACCTCGATGGACAACGCGCTGACCGCGATGATCAACGCCGGCGTGGTCGCCGTCGTCGCCGCGGGCAACGACAACGCCAACGCCTGCAGCTACTCGCCCGCCCGTGTGCCAGCCGCGATCACGGTCGGCGCCACCACCAGCACCGACGCACGCGCCTCGTACTCCAACTACGGCAGCTGCCTCGACATCTTCGCGCCGGGCTCCAACGTGGTGTCGGCCAGCTACCAGAGCGACACCGGCACCGCGACCATGAGCGGCACCTCGATGGCCAGCCCGCTGGTGGCCGGCGTCGTGGCGCGCTATCTGGTCGGCAGCCCCTCGGCCACGGCGGCCCAGGCCAGCTCCGCGCTCACGAGCACGGCCACCGTCGGCGTCGTCACCAGCCCCGGCAGCGGTTCGCCCAATCTGCTGACCTACGCGGCGCCCTGAGGCGTCCGGCACAGACCGCAGCGCTTCACAAGAAAAGCCCTCCACCGGGATCCGGTGGAGGGCTTTTTCATGCCGCTCGCGCGGCTACCAGCGCAGGCTCACGCCGCCGAACACGCCGATACCATCGCCGGGCTCGTAGAGCATCGACGCATCGCTGGCCACCGCGGCCACGCTGGCACTGGCGATGTAGCGCTCGTCGCCCAGGTTGCGCGCGTCGACGTAGACCGACCAGTGCCGGCCGTCGTCGTAACCCGCCCGCAGGCCCAGCAGCGCATAGGCCTTGGTCTTGTGCGTGTTGGCGTTGTCGACGTAGTAGGCCTGCGGCACCCACTCCAGCGACGGCCCGGCGTAGAAACCGGCCTTGTGGCGATACAGCAGTTCGCTGCGCAGGTAATGGCGTGGCGCGCCCGGCAGATCGTTGTCGCCCCAGCTGGCATCGTCGTCGAAGGCGAAATCGTTGAAGGTATAGGCCAGCTTCAACGACAGCTCGTCGTCGCCGATCAGCTGCCGTGCGAACACCCAGTCGCCCGCCAGCTCGATGCCCTGATGCACGGTGTCGTCGGCGTTGGTGACCTGATAGTTGCCATTGCCGAGATCAAAGTACTGGAACTCGTGCTCGATCTGCGCGCGATACACCGCCACGTCCCAGCGCAGATCCTCGATGCGACCGCGCGTGCCGATCTCCAGCGTGGTCGCGCGCTGCGCCTTCGTATCGGCCAGCGCCGCGTTGGTGAAGTTGAGTTCACCGAAACTCGGGGCCTCCGCGCTGCGCGACAGGTTGCCGAACACCTGCACGGACTCGTTCGCCTGCCATAGCAGCCCGAGCTTGGGGCTGAAGAAGTCGTAGTCCGCGCGGCCCGAAGTATCGGTCTGGTCGTCGAAGCGATCCTCGCGCTTGCGCACCGCCTCCACGTACTGCGCGCCGCCGATCAGCGTCAGCGACGGCACCAGCTGCAGCGCATCCTCGGCATACAGCACGGTATTGCTCGAGCGATCCTTGGACGCCGATCGCAGCTCGCCTTTCGTCGCTCCCGGCCCGTTTGCGAACTGCTGGTTGCCGACCTGCCCGCCGACATAGGTCGCCCCCAGGGTGAGCCGGTTGCCCAGCCCCGCGACCGGCGCATCGACGAGCACGCGCGCGAAGCCGCCGCGATCGTTGTACTGGTAGTCGAGGTACTGGAAGATCGGATGGATCAGCTGCTTCTCCACCGCGAAAGCCCCGCCTTCCAGCGTCACCGCAGCGAGCCGGACCGAGGTCTTGTTGGCCACCCGCCAGGTCTGCATGTTGCGCTGATAATCGTTGCTCACGTTGCCGGGCAGCGCGGTCTTGGGGGCGTGCAGCGCGGCGTCGCGCGTCACCGAGCCCGGAATGCGCTGCGTCAGATCGGCGCCGATGAAGTAGAAACGCGTCTCCACGTCCGGTGAAAAGCGATAGCCGAGATTGCCGGCCGCGCGCCTGGATTCACCGTTGCTGTGATCGCGATAGCCATCGTTCTCGAGATACGAGGCACTGACGCGGCCGTCGACGTCGCCTGCGCGACCACCGGCCGTGGCCTGCGAACGCAGGAAGCCGAAGCTGCCACCATCGATGCGCCCCTGCAGGCTCGGCTCCAGCCCGGTCGGCGTGACGAAGTTGATCGCACCGCCCAGCGAGTTGGCGCCATAGCGCAGCGCATTGGCGCCCTTGTAGACCTCGGTGTAGGCGAAGGCGGTGGGATCGATCTCCTGAAAATCGGCGCTGCCGTCGGCGGCGTTGAGCGGAATGCCATCGACCAGCAGTTGCACGCCGCGCATGTGGAAATTGCGCGACAGGCCCGAGCCGCGAATCGACAGCCGCGTGTCCTCGCCCCACTTGGGCTGTGCGAACACACCGGCGCTGTAGCCCAGCACGTCCTTGATCGTGCGCGCCTGCGTGTTCTTCCATGCCTCGTCGTCGATGACTTCGACCGCACCGGGCGTGCGCTCGATCTGCTGGCGAGCCTTCTGCGCATCGGGCGACAGCGACGAGGCATCGGCGTCGCCGTAGACCTCGATGCGCGACAGCCGCACGGCCTGGGCGTCGCTTGCGTCCGCGACGGTCGTGGTGGTTTGAGCAAAAGCAGTGGAGCTGCCGGCCAACAGGCTCGTCGCCAGCGTGAGAGGCCGCAACTTGAGCGTGCCCTTGAATGTGAGACTCATCGGATTCCCTGGTGATTGTCGTGCTGCTGCGCGTCGTCGCGCGCTTGCGCGATCCAAGCGACGACACTTCGTCTGTGCTGCGATCGCCCGCATCGCCTCCGGCTATCCGGCCGACGATGCGGGTCTCAGGAGTCAGAGCGAAACGACGATCGGCGGGCCGCGTGCACGAGCCACCGGCAGGGCGCGCAGGAACGCCAGGGCCGGCATCGCCACGAACCAGGCCGGTACACGCGGCAGGCGCAGCGCCGACATCCAGACCGAGGGCAAGGCCGGCTGCGTGGCCTGCGCGCAACTACAGGCCTCGCAGGCGAGCGAATGCTGTGCATCGCGCTGGCGCTGGCCGATCAGAGCGAGCAGTTCGGCCGGCGCCTGTTGCGCGAACTGGCGCAGCGACGCATTCGACACCAGGCCGCAGAACACGTCGGCCAGCCCGCGATGCCGTGGCATCAGGCGCTCGTGCAGCAGCGGCTGCAGTAGCTGCGCGAACGCCGCCAGCAACAGCCACGGCAGCGCGTGCCGGCGCAGGCCGGCCGGCGTCATCAGCGGATGGGCGACGACCTGGCGCATCGACTCAAGCCGGCGCGCGCAAGCCCAGGAAAACGCGCAGCCTGGGCACGCGCCGCAGCAGCAGGCGCTCGACCGCGAGCACCAGCAGCAGCGACACGCCCATGAGCGGCAGCAGCAGGCCCAGCACGATCACGAGCGCGAAGAACACGGCGGCGTATCGCGGCTCGCCGATGGCCGGGGGTGCGCCGAGCACGCCCAGCGGCCGGCGCTTCCACCACATCGCCAGCGCACTCACGCACAGCAGCACAAGGCCCGAAGTCGTCAGCAAGCCGAGCAGCTGGTTGAACACGCCGAACAACTGGCCTTCGTGCGCGGCGATGCCGGTGCCGATGATGCGATCGAGCAGCGCGCGCTGGGCGAAGTCCTCGCGCGAGACGATGCGTCCTCCGGCGTCGACGCGCAGGCTCGTGCGCAAGGGCCGGTTCTGCGTATCCGAGCGCAGCGACCAGTCGGTCTCGCCGGCCGAGGGCGG
>JALRLM010000393.1 GCA_023254435.1 Hydrocarboniphaga sp. | reverse complement strand
CTCGCGGCAGTGGGGGCAGCCCGTGCGTGCCGTGGACTTCTATGACCTGAAGGCCGACATCGTCGCCTTGGTCGAAGCGAGCGCCGGCGACGTCCGCTTCGAGGCCGGTGAGCATCCGGCCCTGCATCCGGGCCAGACCGCCCGTGTGCTGCTGGGGGGGCAGATGGCCGGCTGGATCGGTCGCCTGCACCCGCGCGTGGCGCGCACGCTCGATCTGCCCGAATCGCCGCTGCTGTTCGATCTCGATGCCGCGCTGGTCCGCACGGCCGCGCTGCCCAGGCTGCAGGCGATCAGCGAGTTTCCGTCGTCGCGTCGTGACCTGTCGCTCAAGGTGGCCAACGCGGTGTCCGCGCAGGCGCTGTGCGAGGCTGCGCAGCAGGGCGCGGGTGCGCTGCTGCAGCGCGTGAACGTGTTCGATGTCTACCGCGGCGCCGAGCTCGGCGCAGATGACAAGAGCGTGTCCCTGGAGTTGATTTTTCAGGACGCGTCACGCACCCTAACCCTAGAAGAAATAGACGCTCTCGTGGCCCAAATCTCCCTTCAGTTGCAGCAGGAATGCGGAGCTTTGGTTCGTGCATGAGCTCGGGTTCGGCGACGTGGTCAGGGAGTAGATTGTGGCGTTGACTAAAGCGGAACTCGCCGAGGCTCTGTTCGACGAACTGGGTCTCAACAAGCGCGAAGCCAAGGAATTCGTCGACCTGTTCTTCGAAGAAATTCGCGGTCGCCTCGAAGACGGCAAGGAAGTGAAGCTGTCGGGCTTCGGCAATTTCGAGCTGCGCAACAAGAACCAGCGCCCGGGCCGCAATCCCAAGACCGGCGAGGAGATTCCGATCTCCGCGCGACGCGTCGTCACGTTCCGACCGGGACAGAAGTTGCGCCTGCGAGTCGAGCTCGATGCGTCCAGCTGAGCTCATCGCCGAAGCCGACCTGCCGGAGATCCCTCGCAAACGCTATTTCGCCATCGGTGAAGTCAGCGATCTCTGCGACGTGAAGCCGCACGTGCTGCGCTATTGGGAGCAGGAGTTCCCGCAGCTCAAGCCGGTCAAGCGCCGCGGCAACCGCCGCTACTACCAGCACGACGACGTCATGATGGTGCGGCGCATCCGCAGCCTGCTGTACGAACAGGGTTTCACCATTGGCGGTGCGCGCCAGCGGCTCAAGGACAGCGCCAAGTCGGCCGTGGAGTCTCGTCGTCTGGCCCAGGCCGCCGCGCCGGCGGCCAATCAGGCTGCGCCTCGCGCAGCGGCTGGCAAGGGACGTTCGGCCGAGATCAAGGCCCTGTGCAGCGAGCTCGAGGATTTGCTGAAGCTACTGCCCGAGTGAGCGCTCGGCAGCACCTGGGCGCTGCGATCGGCCGCGAAGTTCTTTCCTCCGGGGCCGTCATCCGCTAACATGCGCGGCCTTCAAACGGCGACGTGCCGCCAGTACGTCGATCCACGGTTTCATCGGTCGGGGCGTAGCGCAGCCTGGTAGCGCATCTGCCTGGGGGGCAGGGGGTCGCAGGTTCAAATCCTGTCGCCCCGACCAACTTATAAAACAATAACTTACGTTGATTTTTTGCAAACCGCCGAGAGGCGGTTTTTTGTTTTTTGCTCTTGCTGCGCTACACATGCGCTACAAAGCTCGGCACCTTAAAGCTAAGCCTTTGGTATCTGAGTTTTTGGTCTAGGGTTCTTGTCGGTGCCGAATCAGGGTTTTGCGCATTACCAATGCGGCGATTAAATATTTCGCATGCGAACGAATTTAATTCGTGCGTTTTTGATTTTTACGTGAAATAATTAAGAGGCCGATACTGTTTTTTATTGACCGACATCGTCCGCCGTGCGAGTATTTCTATACCGTCGGGGTTCTGACCGTGCGCAACGCACAACAAGTCGGGGGATTCGTGGAATCGAAGCACTATCAGGCGCTCGCAACTAGCCGCCTAAATGAGTGGCAGCAACTACGTCATGAGGGGCAAGCGTGGGGCGATTCCCCGTGCGCGGGGTGGGAAGCTCACGCGGGTCGGTACAACGTCGCTTCTACCGCACCGAGTGGCCGCCTAAATTCTGTTGAGCGCGCCGCAGCGAAGATTCGAGGAACCGAACAGGCCCGGCTGCGAGCTGTGCGACTGGCACAGCTCACGCGCGAGTTGAGCCCGGAGCAACGGGCCGTGATTCGCGCGAAATTCGAGGTTGGCCTCTCTATTTCTTCTTGGGCGCGAGCGAACGGGACCAGCAAAACGACAGAAGTATCGCGATTCAATGCTGGCTTGCTGGCGCTAGGAAAACTTCTAGCCGCCGAAGATCAGCGAGCGTTGCACTGAGTCGCAAAGACCGACCCCGCCCTCAAAGCGGGGTTTTTTATGGGCGGTCGTTTTATTTCTTTAATGCGCTCGACGTCGAGCCAAATGGGGGTTGTTAAGTGACAAACGATTTCGAGGCAGCGCGACTGTTGAAAGAGCGCGAGGTGTGCCGAGTTACGGCGCAGGCGCGCACCACCATCTATGCCAAGGCAAAGGCGGGTACGTTTCCCAGGCCGATCAAGATCGGTGTGCGGGCCTCTGCTTGGCGCGCAGCAGAAGTATGGGCCTGGCTGGCTAATCCGATGGGCTGGCGCGCCGCTGCGGCAGCAGAGGCGGTGATGCGCGAGGCGGCTTGAACGCCGTCAAGGTTGCACTCGCGCTCGCGGCCCAAGGCTTCCACGTCTTTCCGCTGGTTCCGAACGGCAAGGTGCCGCAGAAGAGCGTCCACTTCAAAGACCTGGCGTCGAACGACGAAGAGCGCGTTCGCGAGATGTTCACCGACGAAGACTCGGGCCATCGCATCGCCGCCAACGTCGGCGTGTACTGCGGTCGGTTTGGCGACGAGGTGGGTGAATCGCTTTGCGTCATCGACGTGGACATGAAGCCCGGTCAACGAGGCGCTGAGTTCTGGCGTCGTCTGAATCTGCTAATCGATATTCCCGATACGCGCACGCAGACGACGCCGTCTGGTGGCAAGCACTACGTGTTTCGCACGAAGCGCCCTGTCGGTAACTCGGTGAGCAAGCTCGGTGCGCCCGACAAGGCGACGAAGACCAACATTGACGTGCGCGGCGTCGGCGGCTTCTTCGTCGCGGCGGGGTCGACGACGGAAAAGGGCGAGTACACGACTGACGACACGCCTATCGCCGAACTGCCTGACGAGCTGTACGCGCTCTGCGGTGCGACGCGAGACCGAGACAGGCCAGACGGCGAACCAGCGCCAGCAATCATCGAACTCGACACCGACGACGCGATGCGGCGAGCTGAGCACTACCTACGAAACAGCGCGCCGGAGTCGATCAAGGGCCAGGGCGGCGACGCTACGGCGCTGAAGGTGGCTAATCGCGTGCTGGACTTCGGAATCAGCGTAGACCTAGCGGTCGAGCTGATGATGAATCATTGGTACGACGGTTCGGGCTGGTCGGAAGATCGCCTGCGCGTGAAGGTCGAGAACGCGGCTCGCTACCGCACCAGCCCGATCGGTGTTGCGAATCCAACGGCCGACATGACCGCAGTCAGCATCCCGAAGGAAAAGCGCTCGGGGCTTCATGCGGTTCACGTACGCGATTTCGGCGAATCGAAACCCGCCGAACCATTGATTAAACGCGTGCTGGATCGCGGCGCGTTCTCGGTGTTGTTTGGGCCCTCAAACGTCGGCAAGTCGTTCGTTGCACTCGACCTCGCTTTCGCGGTGGCCCGTAATACTGCATGGCGCCGTTATAAAGTGTTCGGCGGCCCTGTTGTCTACGCGGCCCTTGAAGGCGGCGGCGCCATGCGAAAACGAATCGCGGCCTATGCAAAGCATCATGGTATCGATCCGTCGGCGGTCCCACTGTATGTCATCACGCAGGGCCTTAATCTGGCGGACCCTAAGTGCACCGATACGATGGCAATTATTGATGCGCTTCATGAGGTCGAGCGCGAAGAGCGGGCGCCTGTGCGGCTTCTCGTGGTGGACACACTGGCGAGGGCGATGGCCGGAGCGGACGAAAACGCTGTCGAGCAGATGGGCGCCCTAGTCCGCAACGTCGACTCGATTCGTGAGCAGACAGGATGCCATGTCGTGGCGGTTCACCACTCGGGGAAGGACGCATCGAAGGGTGCGCGCGGGCATTCGTCATTGCGCGCGGCAGTCGATGCGGAATTTGAAGTCGCGGATGGCCTGATCGTGACGCGGAAGCAGCGCGACCATGAGATTCCGCCGCCATGGCCGTTCCGGCTCAAGGAAATTGAGCTTGGCTTCGACCCCGACGGCGAGCGCGTTACGTCATGCTTGGCGATCGACGCGTCGGGGCGTGTCGACCCTTCTGACGAATTCGGGCCTATAACGCGGACTGATCGGCAGGATGATGCGTCCCGAGTCGTTGCCGCGATCCTGGCGCACGTCTCGACGCCTGGTACTGAGCCAGTAACGCGCTCGTCGCTGATGAAGCGGCCCAGCGCCGTAGCTGGCCTGGAAGGCACCGCGACGACGAGGCGGATCGGGGAAATCATCGGCGCAGCGATTGAGGCCGGATCGCTACGCGAGGTAGCGACGAAGCGGGGTAAGACCAGCGCCCTGGTTCTAGCCTTGCCGAATCCAGCGGCGTCCAACATCGTCCACTGAAGACAACGCGGAACGCGGAACGGTGATGCAGCGGAACGGTGATGCAAGAACACCGTTGCTGACGCGCTAGCCCTTTATCCATATGGCTTAGCGCGTCAGCAGAACGAAGCTACAACCCCTTATATACCTGCGGACGCGTTCCGCGATCCGCATCTATGGAGACCGACGAATGGCTGATCTACTCAGTCAGGGCGACTCATGCCCATGTGAAATGATGGACGAGGCGAAGCGGGTCGATCGGCGGCGTCGCGGTTCGTTTCGTTGACGAGAATCGAGCCTGCTGTCGCTTGATGACAGATTGATCGCCCATCTGTCATGGCCTAAACGCTTGTTCGGGCTGTGGTTATGACGGAATGACGCTTCGGTCACTTGCCCTACCTTTTTATTTAGAAAGAAAAGAAGAAGAGAAACGGCTACGCCGTACGGCGGAGGAATAAAGTCCTGGCCGGTCAAGCGACCGATCCGTCATTGCGTCACGCGAGCGCCCGGACTGGGCGCGCTCAGAAAACTGAAATTTGGAGACAACGATATGGCCGACACGCTCGGTCAGGATGAACCGCGCTCGTCGTACGCCGATGAGCGGAGGGAGCTAAAACACGCTGCAGGTGTTCATGGCAGCGAATTGCCAGAGCCACCCGTCGAAACTCAGGAATGGCTACCGCCGGGTATTAACCGAGCTGCCTGGGACGCCGGAATGTTCTGTCCTGGTGATCGGCGCGCGATACGGGCAATGCCGGGTATCGATGCCGCTTATGTGGAAGGTCGGCGGTGCGATACGCCGCCTCGAATCTATGAGGTTCCTTTTCTTGGGAGGGAGGCTTGCGCAGAACTGGTCAGCAGCTTCTCAACGCAGACGTTGGTTCCAGCGATGAAACCGCATGGCGCAGAAGACGTCGCCGCGACGTTCCAGCAGGTGCTGTGGAACGTCGCCTCTTTTCGCGGCGCGCTGTCTCGGCGATTTGCTGAGGCGGCTCGGTTCTACGGCCTGCAGCCGCCGACCTTGCTGCCCTCAGCGGTGCTCGTGAAGTACGAGCCCGGCGCGGCGCTGTCTTGGCACACGGACAACATAAACCCTCATCCGCAGTTCCGGTTCGGGGCCACGATCGTCCTGGATGACGAGCACGAAGAGGGCGATCTGCTGATTCAAAACCCGCGCCGTCCCGATTGCTGGCGTGCGGGATCGCGGGTGGTGGGGACTCTGTCAATCTTTCCCGCCACGTATTGGCACCGAGTTACGCGCGTTAAGCGTGCCGCGCGATTTGCAGCAGTACTTCACGCTCAGTAGGCCAGAAAATTAAGCAAAGGAAACAAGGACAACACATGAACCTGTTCAAGAATAAGGCTGCGGCTACCGTCAACGATGTCGATACGCAGATTAAGGCAAACGCTAAGGCGCTGACCGAGCGCGAATCGTCGATTCCGCCACTGTCGGAACAGCGCAACGACGCGCTCCTTGAAGGCGATCTGCAGGCCGTCGCCAAGATCGCCGTGCAGTTGGATGCGGTACGTGCCGAAATTGCACAGTTGAAAGAGCGCGCGTCGCTGCTCGCCAACGCCCGCGAGGCAGCGGTGCAGCGTGAGCGAATGGAGCAAATCGCTTTGACCCGCAAGGACGGCGAGGCGTCGCGGAAGCTTCTGCTCTCTTTGAAAGGTCGTTACGAGAAAGACGCCGCGGCATTGGCTCTGACGCTGGCCGCCATGCGCGACGCCGACGGGCAAATGCAGCGGGCAGCGCGCAAGCTCGACGACGCTGGTGAACGTTTCGACACGTCCACGTTCCCCGCGGTTTGGCGGTCTGTTGAACTGCCGGCACTGGGCGAGGGCTATCCGCTGTGGGCCCAAGCGCTGTCCGCGGCCGAACGTGATGAGGCCAGGGCTGCGGAACGCCGAGTTGCTGCAGAGATGCAGGCCGCCGATGCTGAGCATCGTGCTGAGCTGCAGGAAATTCGAAAAGCACAGTACGCAGGGCAGCCCAGCAGCGGCCACGCCCGACGTTGGGCTGAAGGTCCGGTGGCACGCATATAGCCCCGGGGATCGGGCAAGGGGGGGGGGTGGCATTGGGTCCTCCGGGCGTTCCTAGAGCAATGCGGGGGCGTCGACCCTCGGTTTTCTATGAATTCCGACCCGCTGAGCCCTCATCTACTGGTCGCATTTTGAGGGCTTTTAAGGCGACCCCGCTGCCCTGACCCCTCAACTGCTCTTTCAAAACGCGCCAGCACGACGGCTGGCCGCCCGTTGCGCGGCTTCGACCGCGCTTCGGATTCACAGAATGAGAATTCGAATGGAAACAGAAACTGCCGAAGTAGTGGCACGTTATTGCGCGGGCGCAGGCTCCTCGATCGGAACCGCGCTTCAAGAACTGGCCGCTGCAGCGATGCGCGGCGACACGGAAGCGACCAAGCTAGCCGCTATCAAGCTGGAGCTGATCGCCGGGAATATCGCACACGTCTTCAGCGATATCTTCGCTGCAGGCCGGAAGGCTTCAGCTTATGTTTGAGGCCCTGTATTTGACCGAGACGCAATTGCTCGAAGAGATTGACGTCTTGCCGGCTTCGTCGATAGAGCGTGCCTGCAGCATCCTTCGAAGCATCGGCCGGGCCGTCGACACTCGTTACAGGCTTCGCGACGTTCTCGCCCTGGCGGGGCTACTGCGCCGCGCACGTCTCAGTGCACAGGAAGCATCGTTTGCCTTCGACGCACAGCAAGGCATTCAAGATGAGATATTGAATCGGGCTATCGACGAAGCTGCGGCAAAGCTAGGCGATCATGCGAAGGCTCGCATCGAATTGCGCAAAAGCCTCCGAAAGGCCCTGGATGAGGTTTGGCAGCCGCGGTCCTGGGAATTATGACCGTACGTAAGAAAGCTAAGAGGCCCATCGAAAAAAGGAAGCGAGCGACGGCCAGCAAGACCGCCGGCAAACCAAAAGCTAAGCCGGTGCCGGCCAAAGGTACGCAGCGCGAACCGGATGAGACCGCAATCGTGCTCGTGAGCCTGTCGCAAAGTGCGGACATTTTTGGAAAGGACCGGGCCACGATCGCGCGCCGCATTCGCGAAGCAAATCTGCAGCCTGCTGGGGAGCGCCGCAAGTCACCAATCTATCGCGCTCGCGATGTCTACCGGCTGCTTCACGACACTGAAGGCGCGGGCGAAGCCGGCGAGCTGGACCCATCGAAAATCAGCGATCCATTCCGGCGCAAGGCAGCAGTGCAGGCGGCACTAGAAGCGCTCGAATTGGGTCGTCAACGTGGTGAGCTGATCCCGTTCGAAGAGGTGGAGCGCGAGGCTGCACGGGCCGCAAAGATTTACGCGAAGTACCTCGGCCGCGTCGCTGATGTACTCGAACGCAACGGCGTTCCGGTGCTCGCCCGAGAGGCCGTCAGTGCTGACATGGACAAGCTTCGCGAGGAACTTGTCGAAGAGATCGGCGCCGAGGACGAGTCGGAGCCAGAACAAAAAATGGAGCTTCATGAAGAACAGCAATAATCGAACGCGCGGCCCAGCTCCGCGCAGACCGTACCCAATCGAATCACACAAGAAAGCCCGCTCAGGCCCTCGCGCTGATGGGTACGTTAAATCGGGCAACTGGTTCTCCCGATGACGGCATCGACCAGTGAAACACTGCCGCCGTGGGTGTCGAAGCGCGCAGTCCTGAAAGGCTATGTCGACCCGGCGAACTTGACGGAGCCGAAGCCCCTGAACATCGGCCTCCCGCGCTTCGCGAACGAGACGGGCATTGATCTGGACACGCTGCGCGACGCCGTCAGGCGCTCGGGTCTTCGCCCTGTCGAGGGAGCCTGTGCCGCACCGCGCTCGGCTTATCGGCTCTCTGACTTGCTGCACATGGTGCTTAACATGGCGGTGCAGCGCCATGTCTAGGCCCTGCGGCAGAATTGAGTTTAAGGCGGCGACGCGGCAGGAGCAGACCGCCGAGCTTCTGGTATACGGCAACATCGGCGATGCCTGGTGGGAAGACGAGTCCGTATCTTCGAAGGCCGCGGTTCAAGCGATCAGCAGCGCGAAAGCGGGCGGCGCCACGAGGATCAAGGTGCGGATCAACAGCCGCGGCGGCATCGTGAATGATGGCGTCGCCATCTTCAACGCACTGCGCAATGCCGGCCTTCCCATTACAACGGTCGTCGAAGGCTGCGCGGCGAGCATTGCAGGCCTGATCTTCATGGCGGGCGACGTTCGCTTGATGGGCGATACCACGACGCTGATGCATCACGCCCCCTGGAGCACGGTAGACGGCAACGCCGCAGAGCTTCGCCGCGCAGCGGACGTGCTCGACAAGATCGCCGAGTCGATGGTCCCTGCCTATATGCGCAGCGGCAAGTCGAGGGCCGACGTGTTGTCGATGCTACAGGACGGCGCCGATCACTGGTTCACGGCTTCAGAAGCCGTTGCCGAAGGCTACGCAACGGCGATCGACCGCACCGTTCATGTCGACGATATGGAGACCCAGGCGGCTGCATACGCACAGTACCGCGCGCCTAGCCGCATCGTTGCTGCTCACGCGCGAGCCAATGCGATGCGCAGCGCGCCCAACGCTTTGCAGGCAGAGCGGCGGCGCCTGGCCGACGTCGTGGCCTTCGGGAACAAGCACAAGCTGAATGCCCCGCTCGTGAACAAGGCCGTCATGAGCGGATGGAGCGTTGATCGCTTGGGCCGAGAGGCGTTCGGAGGTTCGCAGGGCGGTACGCCTGATCCATGGGCGTTCGCCATCGCCCAGGCCTCGAATGGCGTGCCCGTACCCGCGGCCGGCCGAGCGAGTGGAACGCAGAGTCCATGGGCCAGCGCCATTCAGAAGGCTACCGAGCGCTTCGAGCACGGCGCGCTGTAGCCGGAGCCCACAACATGCCGAAAAGCCCGCGTCTCTTGAGTGAGGCGCGGGCTTTTTATTGGAGAACCCATGGCGGCACCCAAAGAAGTAAAAGTTAAATTTACCGGTGATTCGAGCGGGGCCAGCAAGGCCGCCGAGCACCTCGAAGCCGTCGTGAAGAAAATATCGGCCGGCATTCAGGCCGACATCAAACGCATCGACGGATTCGACCGGCTGCAGCGCCGAGTCAGCGATAACAAGGCCGCCTTTCAGTCGCTCCGAGAGTCGGCGCGCGCCTTGGCGGGCGATCTGGGCAGTGCATCGGCCGCGGCCGACTCACTCGGGAAGGTGCGCGGCCTGCGATCCTTGCAGCAGCAGATCGTCAACGTCAGTTCGTCGCTCGACAAGGCAAAGGCGGTAGCGCGCGATCTGTCGACCCAGGCGGCTGGCGATGGCACGGCAAAGGGCATGAACGCCGCAGTTCGAACGGCGACCAGCCTGGAATCGAAGCTGGCGTCGCTCATTGCCCAGGAAGCCGAGCTGTCGTCAGCCCTAAAGGGCGCCGGGGTTGACACTGCAAGGCTCACGGCCGAGCAGACGCGGCTCGGTGCGCAGGCGAGGCTCGTGGCGCCGCTCACGGCGAGTTACAAGGAGCTTGAAACCGAGCTGCAGAAAATCGAAGGCGCCCTGAAGCGCGATCAGGCGGCGGCCGGTGTCGCAGCGGCGGCGCTCGACAAGGCAGGGATCAGTGTGGATCGCCTGGCCCATGCCCGGTCGCGGCTCGAAGCACAGCGGACGGCTGCGGTTCGCGATGCCACCAACGCCGCCAAGCTGGACATCGCACAGCAAGCCCTGGGCGTTCGTTCCTACGCGCAGATCGAAGCGCAGATCAAAAACGTCAATGCGGCGCTGTCGACCCTGCGCAGCGCGGGCACGGCGCCGCGCGAAATGGCACGAGCCAGCGAGGCCGCTAAACGCCAAGTCGCGGCCCTGCGCGCCGAGATTCGCGGCGTGCAGGCCGATTCCCGTTCGTTGAGTCTGCCCGGTCGCGACATCGTGGCGGGCGTGCTGTCTGCCGCGGGTCTGTCGCAATTCACGAAGATGATCGTCGAGTCGAACGACCAAATGGCGGGGCTGCAAGGGCGGTTGCGCGCCTACATTGACGATGAAAAAGAGCTGGTCGAGGTACAGGCGGCGCTCTACAAGGTCGCCCAGCAGACACGGCAGCCCTTGGAATCGACCGTCGACCTCTACGCGCGCCTCGTCACGCAGAAGGATGCGCTGAAGGCGAACAACGCCGAACTGATCGAGTTCACGAAACTGGTCGGGCAGGCCATAGCGCTAGGCGGTTCATCGCCTCAAGCATCGGCCGGAGCACTGATGCAGCTTTCGCAGGCGCTTGGCTCTGCGCGTGTGCAGGCTGAGGAATACAACTCGCTGCTCGACGGGGCGCCCGTCGTACTGCAGACCATGGCGGCCCACATAGACGAGGCGGGCGGCTCGGTGTCGAAGCTGACCCAGCTTGTGAAGGCCGGCAAGATTTCGAACGTCGATTTGTTCCGCTCCATGCTGGCGGGTTCGGCGGACGTCGAGATGCGCTCGCTCAAGATGCAGCGCACGGTGGGGCAGGCACTGACGCAGCTTCGCAACGACCTGAAAGCCGCCAACGCCAGTTCGAACATGGCGCCGCTGATCGAATCACTGGACGCCTTGCGAGAGGTCGTCAGCGACCCGAATTTCAGTTCGAACATTGCGGCCATCGGAACGGCGGTCGCCCGTCTCGTTGGCCTCGGGGCGGAAGGCTTGTCGGAGTTCGCGACGTTCGGCCAGCGCCTGGGCCTGATCGCTGCCGAGCTGACGGGCAATGCTGCCGCGCTCGATGTTCTGGGCGCCGAAATCGAAGACGTGGACCGGGCCCTGAAAAACTCGTTCATGGGCAAGCCGACGCGCTTCCTGTTCACGAGCGACACCGAATTGAAGGCGCTCAAGACCCAGCTTGTGGCGGAGCGCGACGCCATTCTGGCGGCGCAAGGTGCCGCGCCTGATTCGCCGGAGGGCAAGCAGGCCCGCATCGCCTCGCTGACGGTGCAGGTCGATACGCTGTCAAAAGCCTACGACACGCTCAATGCCAGCGTGGCGTCGGGCGACTCGGTGCGCAACGGTCGCCTCGCAAGTGACGCAAAACAACTGGACGAGCTTTCCAAGAAGCTCGCCGACTACCGGGCGCAGCTTGCCGACCTGTCGAAAGTGGCGCCAGCGAACCGGAAGCCGGGCGGACAGGTCAGCGCATCGGGCCCTGGCGACTCGACGCGCAAGTCCGAGTCGGCAGAGGATCGCTTCGCTATCGGTGTCGATCATTTCAAAGACGCAATCGGTAGCGAAGATGCGGCGATCAAGGCGCGCTTCGACGTCATGACGGCGACGCTCCGAGCCGAAGGCAAGGAAGTCGAGGCTCAGGCGCTCGAAGCACGCCGGGCCATTCTCGACAAGCTGGGTGCTGCCGGCATGGATTCGAGCAGCGATGAAGCGTCGAAGCTTCTCGGCCTGACCGATGCGCGCACTCAGCTCAACGCCCTGCAGAAGGACGCGGCGGACTCGATCGAAGAGCTTCAGCGCTATTCCAGCGCGCTGAGCTTGGCTGTCGAGGCGGGATCGTTGAAGGCGAGCGAGGCGCAAGACCTGTTCTTGGAGAAGATGGAAGCAGCGCGCCCCGCGATTCAAGCGAATCTGTCGGCTATCGGTGCGCTGAATGACGCGATTGGTGACGATGCGCAGAAGGTTGTTTCTGATCTGGCGATGAGCTTCGACGGCTTGGCGGCATCGGCTCGCGGGCCTTTCGCTCAATTGCTGCAGAACTGGAACGACACGGCTTCTCAGCTTGAAGAGGTGGGCGCGTCGGCGGCTCAAAGCATCGTCGACTCGCTGGCGGACGCCGCGGTGTCGGGTGAATTCAGCTTCAAACGCATGGCGGACCAGATCATCGCCGAGCTGATTCGCATCCAGTTGCAGCAGATGATGATGAAGCTTTTGGGTAGCATTCCCGGGATCGGCCCCGGGCTGGCGTTGTTGAGCGGTGCGGCGATGGGCGGTGGCGGCGGGTCCAGTTACAGCGGTACCTTGGGCTCCTACGATTTCTCGGGCTTTGCTTCGGGCGGTGTCGTCGGGAAAGTGAGCGGCCCCGGCTCCGGCACGAGCGATTCCATCGCAGCAGGTGTTGCGGATGGCTCATACGTCATGAAGTCCAGCACCGTGGCTAAACAGGGCGGCTCGGTTCTCGACAAGTTGAAGAAGCTCGCCGCTGACGGTCTCAATCCTGTTCGTTTGAGCAATGGCGAAGAGGTTATCCCGCCGGCCATCACGAGGCAGATCGGCGTCGGCACGTTGGACAAGATCAACGATGGCCGTCTTGATCTGTCGTCATTCTTGTCGTTCGCGAAGGGTCTTCGGGGCTTTGCCAGCGGAGGGTTTGTCGGCCGCGAGTTCCACTCCGGTTCTGCTCTTGCGAAGGCGACGGGGTCAGTTTCGAGCGGTGGCGCTGGTGGTGCGGGCGGCCCTAACATCGTCGTGCAAGGTGACAGCATCGACGCACGCGGCGCGGATGCGGGATCGGTGGCGCAGTTGCGCGCGTTGCTCGATTCGCGCGACAGAGCGTTGAAATCAGATATCGCTGAAATGATTCAGCGCAGGCGCTTCTGAGTATTCATAACGATAACGCCCCGGCCTTACGGTCGGGGCGCTTTTTGCGTTCGCGCAGATTTCTGTTCGTCTTGCGCAGGCTGGCACTCTGCGGGTCGGGGGCCAGCTTGCTGGTGTAGACCAGTGCGCCACCGCGGTTGACGACGATTCCGTTACCAGTACAACGCCATCTTTTTTGCTTTCGGATGTCGGCGAATTGAGTGAGGTGTCACCGTAATTCCCGTCACGTGGTGGGGAACTCCCGGCAATACGACTCTAGGAAGGCGAGCCATGACGGCGACCCGCTACAGGTCCGACGTCATAATCTCGGATTCAAAAATTGGGAAATTAGTGAGGTGTCACTGTAATTCAATCAGGTCTTCCGGCTTCTGGTAGTTCGCCAGCAGGCTATCCAGCAGCTCCGTCGGTACAGCCGACTTTTTCTTCTCTACGGTCATTGCTACTCCTTCTAGCAAGGCAGTTTCCTGCCTCATGACCGTTTACACAAAATCTAGGACACGCCCAATGAGTGAGGCGTCACCGTAATTCAGTTCAATCTAATTCGCTTACAGCCGATCCGTGCGGCCACCTCCTGCGCTCGGGCCTTCCACGCACCAAGTGACTTGTTTTCCAACTCGGCCAGCACTGCACAGGCAGCGTCGATATCACCCAACTGAGATTGAAGCACCGCGAAACAAATCGACGGTAGCGGACTCTTCGGCGAGGGCATACCCGTGGAAGCCAGCCAATCGCGCATCGCCTCCAATGAGTGCATGCGCTCAAGAAACGGAAGAACCTGCGCCGCAAGGCTGTCGACCAGTTCTTCGCCAGTACCGGAGTTGCCGACATCCCACCAGCGATCCTTGTTGTCAAGTAGTTGGCCTACCCGGGCACGAACCGTACAAAATGGCTCTTCAATGAATGCTTCGGCGTCGCGCCCCCAGCATCCGAAGTAAGTGGGTCGAGACAAAACGCCAACGTTCATAGTCACGGAGTCGCCGCCCTTGCTGACCTGGATATCGATAACCTCCACCAGCAGGCCGTGTTCACGATTCCAGGTTGCCTTCTTTCGTCTGAAGCCTATTGGAGTCAGCTCACGATCAATGCGCGTAATGATTGAAACAGCACTCATGGCTTAGGCTCGTAGTAGATGACACGACCACGCATTCCCAGTTGCTCCTCGTATTTCCGGATCTGGCGCTTGCCCGCTGCCCGACCCGATCGCGTATTTGGCTTCAGCTCGAGTATGCGGCCTCCCGGCGTCACAGCATCGGGCTTATAGAACTTGCCATCGGCACCAAGAGTCCGAGGCTCAGACTGCCAGCCAGGTTTTTGCGACACGCGCCCAGCCAATTCCTTGTGAGCCTGCCTGCCAGCAGCGGCGGATGCGCTCTCGCCACCCCGAGCTGCCTTATTTGCGGCCCCCACGAGCGCAGGGCGGACTGAGGTAACAGTACTACGAACAGCCAT